>JBILTA010000112.1:0-11124 GCA_044371785.1 Pirellulaceae bacterium
TGAGTGCCATAACGTTCTCGCTACAAAAACCAGCTAGGTGAAGGCGATTGACGAGCTCGCTATCTTCAATCCCTAAGTTTTGTCGCAGCATACGGCGATCGTATTCGGCCAAATAGAGACGGCGGTAGCGATCGAACGTGAGGGACTCCTGTTGAGCCAATTGAAGCTCGATGAGTCGTTGAATTTTCCCTCCTTTAGAGCGCGGAGTAATCATGATTTCGTTCCCTCAGCAATAGACCCATGTTCTTTAACCCGAACCGAAACAAGCGCACGCCTGCCTCAACACTCATTAATACGGCCTATTTCACGCTTGGGTCCATTGAATTCCAAGGCAAGTTCTCTTTGAAAAAACTAAAGAGAGCAGGAATTTTGAGAGATCAGGAATCACATGATTCCTATGGCGCACATTACTCACATTACTCACATTACTCCCATTACTCCTATGCATGGGAAGAATGGGAGTAATGGGAATAATGTGATTCCTGAAATACCTGTGATTCCTCAGAACAACGCTGTGATCGATTAACAATCGAAATACAACCCAAACTCCATCGGGTGTGGGTGCTGATTGACAACGCGAGTTTCTTTGTTGCGTTTATGTTGGATCCATATACGAATGGTATCTTCGGTAAAGACATCGCCGCGCAGCAAGAAAGTATGATTCTTTTCAAGGGCATCTAAAGCTTCATCTAGTGAAGCGGGGGTTTGCGGAACCTTTGTTCGCTCCTCGGGAGGCAGATCGTAGAGATTTTTATCCAGCGGTTCGCCGGGGTGTATTTTATTCTGTATCCCGTCGATGATCGCCATCAACATCGCCGCAAAAGCCAAATATGGATTGCAGCTAGGATCTGGTACACGAAATTCAATCCGTTTCGATTTAGGACTTGGACTATACATCGGGATTCGGCAACAGGCCGAACGATTGCGCTGCGAATAAGCCAAATTCACAGGGGCCTCGAAACCTGGGACCAAGCGTTTATAGCTATTGGTCGTCGGATTAGTAATGGCCAACAACGAAGGCGCGTGCTTCAGCAGTCCACCCATAGCATACATCGCCGTATCGCTTAACCCAGCATAACCACGACCAGCAAACAATGGCTCGCTGTTCTTCCACAATGAAAAATGCACATGCATACCTGAGCCATAATCGCCATAAATGGGCTTCGGCATAAACGTAGCCGTTTTGCCATATTTACGAGCAACATTCTTAACGATGTACTTGTATTTCATCACATCGTCGGCCGTCCTGACCATTTCATTAAAGCGAATATCGATCTCGCCTTGGCCCGCGCTGGCAACTTCACGATGCTGACATTCTACATCGATGCCTGACTCGATCATCGTCTGCATCATCTCGTTGCGAAGATCAAACAGTTGATCGGTTGGCGGGCATGGGCAGAAGCCATCTTTAGCTCGAACTTTATAAGCTTGATTAGGTCGTTCATTACGACCGCGATTCCATTCTGCTTCAATACTGTCCAAATAGTAGTAGGCTTCGTGCCCGCGCGTATCGAACCGTGCATCATCAAAAACAAAGAACTCACACTCGGGACCAAAGAATGCACGGTCCGCAATTCCCGTACTGAGCAGATAGTTCGCGGCTTTGCGAGCGACATGCCTGGGATCGCGGGAATAATCTTCGCGCGTGATAGGATCTTGTACGTTACAAATCAGCACCAATGTTGGTAATTGAGCGAATGGATCAATAAACGAGGTTTCAGGCTGTGGCAACAACAACATGTCGCTTTCATTGATCGATTGCCAGCCGCGCACACTGGAACCATCGAAACCAAAACCATCCTCAAAGGAGTCTTCGCGCAAATGGGAGACAGGAACCGTGATATGCCTCCACTGCCCCAGAAAGTCCGTAAAACGCAGGTCAACGCTGCGAACTTCTTTCTCACGGCAATAAGCCAAAACATCCTTTGGTGTAACGGGCAATTTCTTTCTATCGGAACTGAAAAAGCCTGAATCCTCACGCAACGTCATGTACTGCTCCCAAGATCACTTCCTATCATGGCACTTTCGCCGCGCGACCGATCCATCCATTTGGCCGATAACGCCATCGCTCCAGGCAAAAGTATACTTCGGACTACCATCGTATCGATAACAATCCCAATGGTAAGGGCCACGCCCAATTCAATCATACTCTTCAATAATAAACCACGATCCGCAGGCGAAATCCCCCAGCCAATCCCCATATCCGATAGCCAATGCAAAACGGGGCCCGCCGACATCGAGATAAAAGTACCTGCCATCACCGCTCCACAGCTGGTAATAATTCCACCGGTTAGCATCAAGCCGCGACGAATCCCCTCCAAATGTCCGTATTGCTGCTGCTCCTCAAACACTCTCGTCGCCAAATAGACATTGTAATCCTGTCCCACTGCTATCAAAATCACGAACAGAAAGAACGGGACCTTCCAGTCTAACCCCTGAAAATCACCCGCATAGATCCAAGCAAATAGGCTATGCGATATACCCAAAGTGGTGAAATAACTCAACATCACGGCAGCCATTAAAAACGCACATAGCACAGGTCGGCCAATGGTTACCAACAGCACCACATAGACTCCAACCGGAACCAACCATCGAATTCGCGCTTCGTCACTTTGCGTCACATCGCGCAGGTCAACGATCCCAGGTGTAGTCCCCGTGTAACTGAACGTTGCGCCGAACCAAGGCGAAGCAGGATCCATTATCTCAACCGAAAATACCTCCCGCAATTTTTGCAAAAGGTCCGCTGCTGGCAACGAAAACGGATTGTCGTCTGCCACAACATCAATCCGGGCCATCCGATCTCGATACGGTGTCTCACTCGCCACAAAATAATCTTTGGTGTAACGATGAGCCTGCAATAGTCGCCGACGCCACGCATCTTTTTCAAACAAACCCATCTGCCGCCCCGGAGGATAATCGCCTAACGGATCAGCCAATGATCGGACACTATGGACACCTGGCAGATATAATTTCCGACTCAGCGTTTCGCAGGCTGCAACACAATCATCGGCATTGGCAAACGGTTCTTTACGCACCAAGACGAAATGAATTGGGCTACTATCGGCGTTTGGAAAGAAGCGATGAATAACTTTTTGCCCGCGGCGACTGGGAGACTCTTCTCCAAGCTCATTGCCTAGGTCATATGACACCTGATCCTGCCAGAACCAACCACCGACTGCCGGTACACTCATCATGGCCAAACAAAGGGAGCAGGCCAATGTAGGACGCGCTGTTACCCAAACCGACAAACGTCCCCAAGCTGCCAACCACCATGGCATGTCGGCTTTGACTTGACTCTGCCCATCTTTCCGTTTCAAACTTGGCCAAAACGCTAACGGCCCTAATCCACAGACTGCCGCTGGCGTAAAAGTGAGACTCACCAGAATCGTGATGGATAAACAGAGACCAATAATCGGCCCCGTCGACCGGAACTTCTCAAACTCTGAGAACCACAACAACCCCAAGCCGATAATCGTCGTAAATGCGCTGGCGATCAAACCATCATGAACCGACCGCCAACTCTTGGCTACCAATCGCTCCATCCCCCGGCGTTGCGTCGATGGACGCAAAGCTAACTCCTCACGACAACGCGCCAAAAAGAACAAACAAAAATCGGTCCCGGCACCAAACAACAACACTACGATAAAGATCTTCGTGGTTGTAAAAATGTTAAGCGGTGGAATCTCCCAACCTGTGATCGCGCGAATCGATTGGCTCCATTGAGACACCAATGCAACCGTCGAAATGGATATCCAAAAGCTAATCCCGATTGTCGCTAACGGAATACCAATGAGCATCGGCCCCCGATACACAAACGTCAAGATCGTCAAGATCAACACGAACGTGACGATCTCCGTTTGCTTAACACTCAACAACGATGCCCGCCGAATGTCTCCACCCAATGCTGCCGAACCACTAATCTCGGTTTGCAGTTCCGTTAACAACTCTTCTCCAACTGCTGCCCGAGAATCGGCCATCACGCCTTCAATATGCTTCAACAAAGCCATGTTGCCTGTCGCAATAAACTCGCTTGACAATTCAAGAAGCAACAAGCGGGCTTGTGGATGTTTGGCCCCCAACTTGCTCCCCAAGACAGGGTCATGCCACGTCCACACACCGACTAACGCTTGAATGGCTGAGGTATCGCGCTGATCGATTGTTGGTGTTTGGCGAATATCGGGATCAATGATCTGGGCAGTCTCTTCATCCGCTTCAGCCTGCTGGTAATCACCCATTAACCGAGCCAGCTGTCCGCGATCCCAATAGATGAGAGCCGAACGATCGAGGTTTTTGCGCACAGGCGAATGCTCACCAAACTGCGTCAACAAAGACGATAACTGCTCGTCTAAACCAATCGCCTGATTAAGCGAATCCATCGCCTTATCCAATAGCCGCTGCCGGCCGGTAAGCGATTGAATCTTTGTCGCCTCTTTCCAGCTCACTTCCGCCAATTGATGATGCAGCTTTCGCCCAATGTCCAAACCGACAGCCAGATCACCTTCGTGCAACTCCGATTGAGGCCGCGCCAGCACGATGGCGACTTGACTCTTAACTCGGTTTTCAGGAAAGCCAGCATCTAAGTAGGCCTGGCCTTGTAAGCTAGGCATATTGGCAGGCATGTATGCGAAGTCGCCATCTTTAGCGACACTATCCCACCGAGGCGCTATCCACTGCAGTGCGACACCAATCGCCAACCACCCCAAAAGGACAGCAGGCCAGTATTTGGTGATTGCATAAGACGAAGTAACGCGATATCGATTCAACCAACTTGAACCGATACCGCCACTTACATTAGAGTCGGTACTTGGGGGAGATGAGGTATTCACTCCCCCATTGTAACCGATTGAAAGGTCCGATTAAAAGAATTCACCCCGCTTTTTGAAGGGTTATGCCCACTGATAAACGTCCAAACCCTTCTGATGTCGGATAAAAATCTGCCCATCAGCCATTGCCAAATGCGCCCAGCTTTCCTCAGACGTCATTTCCCGTTCAGAAAGAAGCTCAAATTTCTCTGGATTCGCTTGAATCAATCGCAACTTACCGTCATGGTCCAGAGCCAAAATCTGCTTACCATTGGTAATCATGCTCCAATACTCACCCCAAGGACGCGTCGTCCAAGTTGTTTCTCCCTTGCTCAAATCGAGACAAGCAAAGCGACGATTTCGCAAGTGCATATAGCAATGTGGCCCAATGATCACTGGGGAGCTCATATAGCCTTCGACCTTATTCTCCCAGCGAACCTTAGGCTTCCATTCCGCTCCATCTTTCACATCGAGCAATAACGAACGACCGCCGTAACTGCTTGTGAAAATCGCATTATCATAAACCGTTGGCGTAAGAATGTTCATCCCACGGAACGAAGCAACCGCAAATTGCCATATTGGCTTACCGGTTTCTAAATCCAAACCACAGAGTTCTTCTCGAGTTTGGACAAGCAATTGTCGCAATCCGTGAAGTTCGGTAATAATCGGCGAAGAGAAAGCACCACTGGACATGATGTTGCCATCACCCTGCAACGATTTCCATACGGTTTTACCAGTCGCTTTATCGAGCTTGTAAATCGCTTGGCCTGCTTGGATATACAGATGCTCGCCATCAATCAAAGGCGACGACGCCATTCCAAAATCAGGTACCTTCCCGCCAGCCAACTCCGCAAAATCGACTCGCCATGCCTCTTTGCCGCTGCCACATTCGATCGCAATTAACACATCCCGAATGCCACCCACAAACAACAAATTCCCATCGGTGGCTGGTGTCGAACGAATCCAACTCCCGTTGCGGGCCGCAAAAAACGGCACTGACATCGAACCAGGCCACTCCACGATCCAATCCTGCTTGCCATCACCCCGCTGTAAACCACGGGCTGTCTCATTCTTCTTATCCACTGTCTCAGTCACGAACACATGGGTGTCGTTTACAATCGGTCCGCTGTAACTGTCGCTCAAGGGACATGACCACAACAACTTCAGATGATCTTCAGCCAATGAAGCAGGCCATTCTTCGGCGGGAGCGTAACTGTCGCGATTTGGCCCACGCCAACTCGGCCAGCGCTGACCTCCGCTCAACGACGATGAAGCAGCACATGCTGACGAAAATGCTAAACCTTGCAAAAAGAAACGTCGTTGCATCCTGAACCCTTTGTGATGTAGAAGAGAAATCTGAAACGTCTTAGTTGGTCGAAGCTTTTAAATTGTAATCGCCACCATGCATGGCCGTCGCAAAGCGGGCCAGTTGCTGCAAGTTGTCACAGTGAGCCGTGTATTTCAAATGCGGACGAATACGATCGTCCAAGGCTCGCCCACCCAACACAATCACTGTTTCCTTAGGAATCAGATCGCAAAATTCGCGGTAACTGCGTAGGAAAAATTCCGTGTCCTCAATGTGCGAAACGCTCAGCCAAAACATCTTGGGTGACGAGCGTCGAATGGCCACAGCCAAAGTTTTCAGGGGCAAATTGATACCAAGATTCGAGGGGCGCCATCCGCATTCACGCAATACTATCTCAACCATTTGACTCGGTAACGAATAATGATCACCCTCGGGTGAGCCTCCGACAGCTAAAGGCGCATTGGGTGCCGGTTCAGGAATCAAGCGACGCAACTCATACAACAATTGCGTACATATCTCGCAACCCCGTCGCTCTTCGTATACCTCTAATTTTTGGCAACTCCACATTTCCCCTAATCGATGAAATGTGTGGGCAATCAACTCATCAGCCAGTTTCGAAAATTTTTGCTCAATGGCAAACCACTGCGAAAGAACTCGACGACACGCTTTTTCATCCCCCGCTACGACAGCCTCTTCAAATTTTTCCCGCAATAACGTGGTCGCCTCTGCCACGTCGTGCGTCTGAACCTCAACCATCCGAGATTCGCCCGAAATTCTCGAGGTCGGTACCGTTAACCCAATCTCTTCAGGCCGCACCAATTGTCGATTTGTGGCCTCCAAAAACTCCAACAGACCATCCAACGGAATTCGCCGATGCCCACCAACAGTCCGTACCGTCGGTATCACTCCAGCGTCGCACCAGCGCTTGACGGAAGACTCGCTCACCTGGAGAGCGGAAGCAACCTGTCGTGTTGTCAGTTGGGATTCCACAGTTTTAGGACCAATGAAAAAGTAAAGAATGAACAAAGTTGCCATCGACGGCTGGACGCTTTTGCACCGACCATGAACGGTTTCAGAAATATACCTGAACGATTTTAAGCCGGATACGACAAAAATTCGTTCATTGACCGATTTTCGGCTTTTTTCGGTGAATCCATCAAACTTTAGGCGGTTCGCAGCGTAATTTCAAGAGTTTTTCGCGATTCTGCAAATTCTTAGCAATAGTTGTTGCAGTTCTACCAAACGTTCGATATAAACATAAATGAACGATTTGGACGTTTTTGGGCAAGCAACCGCCGACACCATGAACGATTTGATCGAGTCGGCACGGCAGCGAAGCAAACATCGGTTGATTTCGGTCCAAGGGGAATGCCCCTTACCCAGATCGGCCGGCTATCGCAGCCGTGAATATCTGTAGATCGCGTTAATGGTGATTCCGCCGTAGTCAGCAAAGGGGTGCATGATGTCAGCTGTAGCTGGAGTAGGACGAAGAGCGACCGGTCGAAAAGCAGTCAAAGAATCGGTGGTTGAGCAACCATCGGTCGAAGTAGAGAAGAAATCGTCGGGAGGTTCTCTCTTAACACGCACCTTCGCAAACGACGAACTAGAACAGTCGTTCCTGGAATTCTGCCAAATGACCATGGCAGATTGCGAACTCCATCTTGGACCAGTGGTCCTATGCCGTCGCCTACAAGCACAACCTATCGAATTGATCGATAACCCACACTTCGCACTCGACGGAAGCGAATCGATCTTGGGAGATCGATTACTGGGCTTCGGAGAAGTCAACGCGAAAGCCAAATTGAGCAAAGTACCCGACCTACCTCCGCACTTGGCCCGCCTTTGCGAGACCAAACTGCTCAAGCCCACTGAAGAACAAGATCTCTTCCAACGCATGAATTACTTGCGACATCGAGCTCAAAGATTGTTGGCATCGCTCGACGCATCAGCTGCGAACTCGTGGGACATCTTGCGAGTCCTCGCGTTGCTCAAAGCGGCGGATTGGCATCGTGATTGTGTGGTCAAGGCCAACATGCGATTGGTGATTTCCATCGTCAAAAAGTTTGTAAACGCCAACAATGCGTTCGATGACTTGCTAAGCGATGGCATTGTGGCTCTGATGCGAGCCGTAGACAAGTTCGATTACGATCGCGGCTTCCGATTCAGTACGTATGCTACACAAGTTGTTCGTCGCAACGCCTATCGCATGGTAGTGCAAAAGCAACGCGAACGCATGAAGATGGTCGGTAACCTGCAGGATAATGGACTTGACATTTCCGATGAGGATCGAGCCCCAACAATCGACGAACACAAATGGCATGAGCTCCGTTCACGCTTGGCGTTGTTAATGGACAACCTCGATCGACGTGAAAAGCTGATCATTCGTGCTAGATTTTCTTTGGGTGGACATAGAACGGTGCAAACATTGCAACGTTTAGCGGATAAACTTGGTGTTTCCAAAGAACGCGTACGTCAATTGGAAAAGCGAGCCCTAGACAAATTGCGTGGCATGGCCGACGAAATGCAGTTTGCCGAACTGAGTCCGCCAGAAGAGTGAAACGCCATCTGGGGAAACGTGTATCTCACCCTAGCGTCCTTTCCACTCCATTACTGAGCTGCTATGCAGTTTTGGTTGTAGACGATTGCTAGGGCACGAAGATTTATGTCTCTTTACGTGGAGCAACCATAGCCCCTTACATGATGCGTACGGTAGATTGAACTAAGCCGCTGGACATCACCGAGCAGAAGGGCCAATCATGCCGCAATTCGTTTCCAAGTCCGACATCAACGTTCCGGTTGAGACACTCTTCAATTACCACGCTCGACCGGGCGCCCTAGATCGACTTCTTCCCCCATGGCAAAATGTGTCGGTTGCGAAACGAGGCTTGTCGCTTGATGTCGGTACCGAGGTGGTTCTTCGTTTGGGCACACCGCTAGGTATTCCAGTCCATTGGTATGCCAAACATACAAAATTGGATGCTCCGTTTTTGTTTGAGGATATTCAAACTAGCGGGCCCATGAAAACTTGGACTCATCAACATCGTTTCGAAGCCTTGACGGCAACTAGCAGCCGCATGACAGACTCGATCGAGTATCGTCTGCCGGGCGGCGCCATCGGTTCCTTTCTCGGGAGCAGCTATTTCGAAAACGAATTATCACAGATGTTTCGCTATCGTCACCAGACGACGCGGGCTGATGTTGAGTTATTCGAGCAGTTTCCCAAACGTCCCTTGCGAATTGCGGTTTCCGGTGCCAATGGACTTGTTGGCAGCAATCTTGTCGCTTTACTTCAAGTTGCCGGTCACAAAGTCCTCAAACTTTCGCGAAACCAAACTAGCCAAGCTCAGCATCAACAGTCTCCCGAAAACGCTACATCACTAGCTTGGTCACCCGCCACTGGATTAGCGGATCCAGCGGCTGCCGAAGGACTCGATGCCGTGATCCACTTGGCAGGCAAGGGGATTGGCGATAGCCGCTGGAATGCAGCCGTAAAAAACGAAATCCGTAACAGCCGCGTTGCAGCCACCGAGGTCTTAGCAAACCAACTTTCGCGTCTTGATGCTCCACCGCGCGTCTTCATTTCATGCAGTGCAATTGGATTTTACGGCGATCGTGGCGATGAGATTTTGGACGAAAGCAGCTCTAAGGGTTCCGGCTTCCTAGCCGATGTTTGCGAAGCTTGGGAGGCAGCCAGTGCTCCTCTAGCGAAGTCGGGCAAAACACGCACCGTCAATACTCGGCTCGGTATTGTTTTGCACCCCAGGCAAGGAGCTCTGGCCAAACTACTAACTCCTATTCGTTTTGGGGTAGGGGGGAGGATGGGCTCGGGACGACAATACTGGAGTTGGATATCGATCTCCGATTGCATAGGTGCAATTTATCAGCTACTGATGGATGATCGAGCCGAAGGTGCCTTCAATTTGGTGGCTCCAGAACCAGAACGGAACGCCGATTTCATCCAAAAAATTGCCAAAGTTTTGCATCGCCCAGCCTTTTTTCCTGCCCCAAAATTCGGTTTGGAAATCATGCTTGGGGAAATGGCTGGACCGCTTCTTTTTGATAGTTGTCGCGTCTCCCCTGTTAAACTTGAACGACTGGGGTATTCCTTCCGTCATGTGACCCTTGAATCCGCAATGCGTTATTTATTGGGCTTATAGTGCTGCGGTTTACGACAGTGGCAGGCCAAAATTCCGGTTGAATTTCTCGCCCCAATCCCCGGTCAGTAACTTGAACAATGGCCCTAATGTGTGGTAGCCTGTCAACGTTTTCCGTACGGCAATTTCAGAATCAACGATAGCGATTGGCTCCAAGGCGGAATTGGACGATCGATCTGTGCGGGCTAGGGGTAGGTTGCTACAGATCGGCGTGGTACAGCGGTCGCAATCATGTTGCACAATGAAGTTGCTCAAAGAGTGGCCTGGGTGGTCATCTTGCCTGAGTGGTGCTTGGGAGGCAGAACTTAGCACCGTTTGTCAGGCGGCATGTAAGTGTCATTGTCTTTTGACAAGAGAAATTGTTGAATGTCATCCGCTTCTAAATTCAAACTCGAGTACATTTGGCTGGACGGCTACCTTCCTGAACCGAACCTCCGCAGCAAAACCAAGATCGTTGACAAGGCTCCTGGTTCTGTTGCCGATTGCCCAGTTTGGGGCTTTGATGGTAGC
Organism: Pirellulaceae bacterium; assembly: GCA_044371785.1. GTDB lineage: Bacteria > Planctomycetota > Planctomycetia > Pirellulales > Pirellulaceae > JAFLCP01. Next base: position 10,773 of record JBILTA010000112.1, read on the forward strand.
TCGACTCAGCAGGCAGAAGGCCGCAGTTCAGACTGTGTGCTCAAGCCAGTTGCTCTCTATCCAGATAGCACCCGTAAGAACGGTTATTTGGTTATGTGCGAAGTGTTGCTTCCAGACGGCACACCGCATCCATCGAACTTCCGCGCCACTGTAGAAGACATGTCGGATCTTTGGATTGGATTCGAACAAGAATACTTCTTCTACAAAGATGGCAAACCTCTCGGTTTTCCAGCCAACGGCTTCCCAGCTCCTCAAGGCCCATACTACACCGGCGTTGGCTACAAGAACGTTGGTTGCATGGCTCGCAAGATTGCCGAAGAACATATCGACATCACTTTGGATGCCGGTATCT
>JBILTA010000113.1:0-11112 GCA_044371785.1 Pirellulaceae bacterium
CAACGGGAACTGGTACAACAAGCGTATCGTCCAGGTACCAGGATCGATCAATTGGCCGCACATCGAGGCCAGTCGGCCATGTCGCTCTACAAACTATTGCAACGCATTCGTACTGCTTTGCTCGAATGCACGCGACAACGTTTACTTGAAGAGGGGTTAGCCTAATGCCTACTCCTGCTTCGCAGTCAGCAGAGATTCCTCCACACTGGATTCCTTTGTTCCATGCTTATATGGACCAAACGATAACGCCTGATGACTTAGCGCAACTCGAATCGATTTTGCGGGAGCATCCACTTGCTCGCACCACCTTGGTCGATCTATTGGCTCTCGATAACGCATTGCAAAGCGATCATGTACTTGCCGAACAGAATACCAACAACGCGATCGCCAAGCCGGTGATCAAACCAGAACGCAAACATTCGAGCAATCCTGCTGTCAAACGTCGGTCATCGATCGCCATGATGATTTTGGCTCTGGCGGCATCCATTGCGGTGTGGATTGGCTGGAATAGCCTTTCGAGTACTACCGACTCCACGACATCCAATGCGGTGTGGCTTGAAGTCTTGGAAGTCAATGATCTACGGCTATCCTCGGCGCAGCCTGCTTGGAACGCTGGTCAGCGTCTAAGGTTGAGCGACCTGAAGATCGATGGGGGTGAAGTGGATTTGAAGCTGGACTCGGGTGTAACGCTCTCGCTGGAAGGACCCTTCCATGCTGCTTTTGAACACAATGGGGCGATGCAGTTGTTTCACGGCAAGATGAGTGCTGAAGTGGCCGAAAAAGGAAAAGGCTTTACGGTTCGAACTGCCACAAGTGAAGTGGTTGATTTGGGGACTCGTTTCGGTATCAGCGCGAAAGCCGATGGCGAAACCGATGTCGTGGTCTTCGAAGGTGAAGTAAAAGTTCGGCGCAAGAATAATCCAGCGAAACCTGAAAAATGGACCACGCTGAAGTCAGGTGAAGCGGTCCGCGTGGCGAAACAAAAAGAACTGCAACGCTTAGCGCGAGTTCGCCTTTCGAAGAACAAAAAACTCTGGTCATCCCAAACTTCCAATCCTAGCGGCCTGGTAGTAGACGTAGAAGACAGTGCGACTGAGCCTGAATTTTTGCATTACTTGGGCGTGGTGCCACAGGGTATGGGCGCGGACTCGCAACCTTATTCGGATCGTCCCAATTTGCGGTGGCACCCTATCCCGGGCGAAAAGTTTCCGGCTCAACTGGAATCGATTGACCTCATCCGTACTTTTTTAGCCGATCGTGGGGATCGCGATCTTGAGATCCGCATTCAAGTGAGCCGACCATGTTTTGTTTATGTCATCATCGATGACCGCCACACGCCGCCTCAGTGGCTTGACCGCGAGTTCTTAAAAACGAACCAGCGCGTTCGCGTCGGTCCTTGGCCAGCAAGCTCTGTCAAAGATGTTCCAGCGGATAGTGACGGTCGACTATTCATACCGTGTACTGTTTGGAAATGTCATATAGATCGGGCGGGAACGATTGTCTTGGGGAGCCCTTTCGTAAAAGGCTCTAAAGGCCAAAACCTCATGTACGGCATCGCTGTCGCACCTGCTGAATCAGAACCACGACACTAAATTTTCTTCGTATAAAACTGCCGCAGTATTTTTAGGAGATAGAACGATGCCATCATCTACCCAGCAAGGACGTGTTCTGCGTGATACCAGGCTGTGCAATGCACAGATCGGCCTGTCTTCCCGTCGAGATTTCTTGACGCGCAGTGGATTAGGAATCGGTGGCTTGAGCTTGGCTTATCTGCTGCAATCTCCTTCACAACTTCTGGCAAGCGATCATCCATTGGCTCCTAAAGCACCGCATTTTGTGCCTAAAGCCAAACGGGTGATTCACATTTTTCTTTCTGGCGGTCCGTCCCATTTGGACTTGTTTGATCCAAAACCCGAATTGGTCAAACACGACGGTAAACCACACGAGGAAATGCGCGGTGTCTTGTTTGGTTCACCATTTAAATTCAATCCTTATGGCGAAAGTGGTTTGGAACTGAGTGAACTATGGGAAAGAACCTCGGTGCATGCGGACGATTTATGCGTAATTCGTTCAATGAAAACCGACGTCCCCGCACATCCAGCTGCAAGCCGTATGTTGGCCACTGGTCATTCGCAACTCTCACGCCCCAGTTATGGATCCTGGATCACTTATGGCCTCGGCTCGGAAGCCGATGATCTCCCAGCTTTCGTAGTCTTAGGACGCGGAGGGCAGGGGCAGCTGTCAAGTTCTTCCTTCTTGCCTCCTGTGTTTCAAGGAACAACGTTGAACGTGGACCGCGGCGATGTGATGGCCGATCTACGCAACCCAATGATCTCATCTCAAGACCAGAAACAACAACTTGAAGTGCTCGCTTCGCTAAATCAAGAATTCCTAAAGAAGGCCCCGCACGAGGCCGAACTCGAAGCTCGTATTCAATCGTTTGAACTTGCTTATCAGATGCAATCGGCCGCTCCTGAAGCCTTCGATCTCGACTCTGAATCCGCTGAAGCATTGAAATTGTACGACCTAGAAGATTCGCTCAATCGCAGCATGCTGGCCGCTCGTCGATTGCTGCAGAGAGGTGTACGTGTAGTACAAGTCTTTGATGGAGGTTGGGATCACCATCAAGGGCTTGAAACCCGTATTCGTACCAAGGCAGGCTCTTTGGATCGCGGTTTAGCAGCTCTGCTCAACGACTTGAAAGCCAATGGTATGTTGGATGACACTTTGGTGATTGTTGCTGGAGAATTTGGCCGCACGCCTGTCCGGCAAGCGGGTTCGGTGGGCGAAGGCATGGGCCGTGATCACAATCATCGCGGCTTTTCCGTCATGTTGGCCGGCGGCGGTGTACGAGGTGGTTATGCTCATGGCTCAACTGATGATTTTGGTCGCTCCGCTGTGGATCGAGAAGTCCATGTACATGATCTACACGCCACGATGTTGCACTTATTGGGGTTCGATCATCAAAAGCTAACCTATCACTTTAGTGGTCGCGACTACCGTTTGACCGACGTGCATGGTCGTTTGGTTAAGGAGATCCTGGCATGAACCTGAAGAAATCATTCCTATCGGTCTTCTGTTGCAGCCTAACGTTCTTGGGCCTGATAACTCGAAACGCAACTTCTACTTTTGCTCAGGATCCAATCGCCCCAACAGCTAACAGTATCACTGAAGCCACAGCCGACGATATAGAGTTCTTCGAAGCGGAAGTGTTGCCGTTACTTCAAAAAAAGTGCTACAGCTGTCACAGTCACGATGCTGGCAAGGCCAAGGGTGGCTTGGTTGTCGACTCACAATCTGGTTTATTAACCGGTGGTGAGTCGGGTGCTGCCATTGAACCAGGAAAGGCGGACCGCAGTTTATTGATTCGAGCGATTAAGTGGGATGACAACGAAATCAGCCCGATGCCGCCCGAAGATCAATTGACACCAGCGGAGGTGGAGATCTTCACACGTTGGATCAACAAAGGCGCCGCCGATTCACGTCAAGCCACCTCGGCCATCGCGCCGATGGAAGAAATTCTGGAACAATCCAAATCGCACTGGGCATTCCAACCGCTTCAAAAGCCCTCCGTACCAAACGCCAACGCATTGTCCCAAAGCGATAATCCTATCGATCGTTTTGTGGCGGAGAAATTAGCTGCCCGAGAACTTTCACTGGCACCGCAAGCCGATGCGAAAACACTCATTCGTAGAGCCTATTTCGATTTAATTGGCTTGCCTCCAAGTATCGATGACGTAAAGCAATTCGAAACGGCATTCGACGAGAACCCAGAACGGGCAATGCAAGTGCTGATCGATAACTTGCTCGAATCGCCTCAATACGGTGAACGTTGGGCTCGCCACTGGATGGACGTGGCTCGCTACTCAGACGTATCGGGAGGACTTCGAAATCAGGGCCGCGATGATCGATTGCCGTTTGCTTTTACTTATCGCGATTATCTGATTCGGTCGTTCAATAGCGACAAACCCTACGACCGATTTGTACTGGAACAACTTGCTGCGGATCAACTAGAGCTTAAAGACAAACGCGATTTGGCCGCCACTGCTTTTTTGGCGATCGGATCGGTGGCTGGAACCGAAGAAGAACGAATTGCGGAACGCATCGATACGGTTATGCAGACCTTTCAAGGCTTGACCGTTGGTTGCGCACGTTGCCATGACCACAAATTCGATCCGATTCCAACCGAAGACTATTATGCTCTTCGCGGTGTAATTGCTTCAACCACTGAGCTAGGGACTGGTCAGCGCGCCGAACGTGTCGATCACGAACTCTGTCCCATCATCGAAGAATGCAGCGATCCTGAGCTGCGCAAATCGTATGAAGAAGAAGTAACCAAAGCAGAGAAAGAACTGCGAGACTACGAAGACAAGGTGTGGTTACCCAAAGAGGAGAAGTGGCGTAAACAAACGTCACAATATCTCGATGTGTTGGCGATGACACAAAAAGAGCGAGGTGGACTTTCCGCAACAGACTACGCCCGCAGTCGTCTTGATCGGTCCGTTCTGGGTGCTTGGTCTCAGCTGTTCCAAAAAGCGGGAAGAAGATTCGATCCGATTTTGGAACCTTGGGTTGTCTTCTCACGTTTACCAGCAGAGAAGTTTGAAGAACAGTTCGATCGCGTGCTTTCCAAAATGCAAGCTGGTGCCAAGCAACCCAACACGGACTTGGTAAAAGCCATCGTCGATAGCCAGCCCAAGTCCATGCGAGATGTTGCTAAGGTCTATTGCGACTTCTTTGAGAAAGCAGATGCAGCATGGCAAACAGAAATCAACGAAACCTCTGACAAAGCTCCTAACAAGCTTGCCGATGCGACACTCGAGGCGTTCCGTAAGATTTTATATGAACCCGGTATGCCTCCAGCACGTGCCGAGAACAAGGTTCGTGACGCTTTCGGAAACAACGATCGCAAACGATCGGAACTTGTTAAGAAATTACAAGACGCGAAATTCCATCACCCTGGCTCACCCATACGTGCCTTGAGTGTTGCCGATAGCGACTCCATCAATGATTCGCCAATTTTTGTGCGAGGCGAGCCGGACCAAGCGACCCAAGAACGCGTACCTCGACGCTATGTTTCTGTACTTGCCGGCGATGAACCTCAACCCTTTAAGAACGGATCGGGCAGATTAGACTGGGCCCATGCGATTGTGGATCCAGCCAATCCGTTAACCGCTCGGGTTATGGTCAATCGGATCTGGCAATATCATTTCGGTAAACCACTCGTTACATCGACGGGTGACTTTGGTCTACAAACCCCCGAGCCTGTACAAGCTGAACTATTGAACTGGTTAGCAATTACGTTTATCGAAGATGGTTGGTCCATCAAACAATTACACCGTCGCATCATGTCATCCGCTGTTTGGCAACAGAACAGCACTGAACATCCCTACTATTCGGCGGCCGTTGAAAAAGACCCAGAGAATACGTTGCTGTGGCGGCAGAATGTGCGCCGCATGGAATTCGAACCCCTCAGAGATTCGATCTTAGCTGTAACGGGAAATCTCGATACCGCTTCGCTGGGTCGATCCGTTCCGTTGTATGGCGATGCGAACGTTACGCGGCGCACGCTGTACGCTTTCGTTGATCGCACCAATATCCCAACCGTAATGAGCACTTTTGACGTACCGAATCCCAATTTGACACAGGGGGAACGATTTGTGTCGACGGTCTCCCCACAAGCTCTGTTTCTAATGAACAACTCGTTTGTGCTTAACAATGTCCGCAAGCTAGCTCGTTCCGAACAATTCAAGAGCCTCCCTGAAGACTCGACTCGAATTCAATGGCTCTATCGCAGAATTCTCCAGCGAGATGCAGTCACAAGCGAAGTGGAGATACTAAGCCGATTGCTTCCTGTTCCAGCTCCTGGGCCAGAAGTGGTTGATCCGCAAGACACCGAAATTGCAGCGCAAATCAAAGCAGCAGAGGAGGCGTATGCCGCCAAACAAGATAAAGCAACCAAGCGAAAGCTCGATCAACTTCGCAAGTTAGAAAAAACGCAAATGATTGCGAAAGAACGGAAGCAAAAGCAAGCGAAGGAACGCGCAAAGGGTGTCACTCAACCGGCTGACGGTTGGGAAAAAGTCATCCATACGATCTTGATGTCCAACGAGTTTGTGTATGTCCTCTAGGGTCCGCCGTTAAAACAACCTGTTTTAAAGCGATCCCATTTTCCTTTCCTCTTCCGTGGAGTTCCTGTAGTCATGCGTTCCATTGCAAAATTTATGTCGATGTTGGTTTTAGCCGGTTTTGTATTCACGGGCATTGTGAATGCTCAAGATGAAGCTAAGCCAAAAGGTAAAAAGCAACAGGGTCAGTTGAGTGTCGTAGACCAGTTTCTAAAACAACTTGAGCCTGCAGAGCTAAGCGATGAGCAGAAGGCTGCTGCCAAAGAGATTTTAGGAGCCGTTCAGAAGGATGTAGCAGCAAAACGTACAGAGGCTGGCATTACCCCAGAGATTTTGAAGAAGCGAGCAGCTGCACGAAAAGAAGGTAATGAGGCTGGCAAAAAAGGTGCTGAACTCAAGAAGCATGTGGAAGCTGCTATGGGTCTAACCGCAGATCAATTGAAAGTCCTAGACGAGACCGAAAAAGCACTGACCAAAGCCAAACAAGAGATCGGCAAGAAACTTTCTCCGGAGCAAATCGCCAAGCTCCCAGAGCAAGCGCGCAAGGCTGTAGAAACCCCAGCGCCTAAACAGGGTGGTAAGAAGAAGAAAGACGGCGACAAATAGCACTTTTGGGGACACTGCTTTACTTCTTAGGCGATTTCAATCCCCAAAGAGCCTTAAATAACGGGAAATAAGGGGCCCTTCCGCCCCTTATTTCCCGATAATTTTATTGACCGTGACATTTCGTCGTGGTAATTTATGCGGGATTGGATCGACAAACCAAAGTCGGGTGATTGGGTGAACTTTAACACCCCGACATGCCGAAGATTTGCCGAGCGATCTTGTCTTCTGTTCTCTTCACAATCTGACCCGGTTCGGCAGCCTAGACAACGGGACTGACTCTACTGCATGTATCTTCTTCTTTCGAAGTTGAGCGACATAACAATGCCGCACCATGCACACAGTAGCCAATCCATGTCAGTCATAAGCAATGCTGACTTGAGCAGAACTATTTGAAGAGCAACAGTTCATTGCGATTCGGATTTGATCTGCAATTCCGGAAATTCAGGTCGGACGAAGGCGGATTGCTTTGAATGTGCTTCAAGTTCAGAAGCTTTTAGAGCATAGTAAAGCCTGGTTCAACAACAAACGTTTGTAGAGTTTGGTGTAAACGCAGTTTGCTATGCAACGATAGCCGATGTCGAAGCGGTAATCGAAATGGTAGGTTGACGAATCGAACGATACGTTAGCCGAAGGTTGGTGGGGCGACTGAGTGCTATTCACCGGTGATTCTTTATCGAAACACTCATCGCTGGCTTGAGAATGAAACGGAAGTTCATTCGCAGAATCCTAGGTACAAGCTCTTTTCTTTTATTGTTATTGCGTGGAGTTTTTTATGGCCATACATCGAATGCATGCTAGGCGAACCGCATTCACGCTCGTTGAATTGCTGGTTGTTATCGCCATCATCGGAATTTTAGTCGGTCTATTACTTCCTGCTGTTCAGGCAGCCCGCGAAGCTGCTCGCCGTATGAGTTGCTCCAACAACTTGAAGCAATACGGTTTGGCTTTGCACAACTATCATGATGCCTACAAAGGCTTTCCTTCATTAGTACTTTCGGACTGGAACCGTATTCATCCACCCATTAGCTGGCAAGTTCAGATTCTGCCACAAATGGAACAGACCGGTTTGTACAACAGCTTGAATATGAGTGGAGATGCTCGGTTTACTCCGATCCCAACTCCAACCGATCCAGGCCGACAAGCCCGTATGGTTCAGGTTCCTTATGCTCGCTGTCCTTCGGACGCTTGGGATCCAACCAACGGTTGGGCACAAACCAACTATTCCGGAAACTTGGGCTCACAGCGCGTGCCATCGGCTGACGGTAATTGCAACACCTGGATGGCTCCCGGTGTAAACTACGACCAGAACGGTTGGGCTGACCATGGCAACCACAACGCCATCAACGGACTTTCCGGTATGATGGGTCGCCTAGGTCCAAAGATCGGTTTCTCGGCGGTTAAAGATGGTACATCGCAAGTAATCCATGTCGGTGAAGTTCTGCCTGAGTGCCATGACCACCTAGAAGGCTGGTGGAGCTTCAACGGTATGGGTAATGCTCATGCGGGCACATCCGTTCCATTGAACACCATGACAACCTGTGCTGCAGACCAAGCTGATGCTACACGAAGAGGTTATCCTAACCCACAATGTGTGGCTAAGTCGAACTGGAACTACTCATGGGGCTTCCGCTCGAACCACACTGGCGGTGCACAGTTCTTGTTTGTTGATGGTAGCGTTCGCTTCCTCAGCCAAAACACGAACTATAACACCTACCAAATGTTGGGTGGTCGTGCTGACGCAAGACCTATCAGCGATGCCGACCTATAAGTCGCTGTTAAACATCTTTCGTAGTCCACTAGATTTCGTATAGAATTAACAAGTCGGTCTTTCAAAAAGACCGACTTGTTTTATTGTTGTTGCTCGAAATTTAGACGGAGCCAAATTGCAGGCTGTTCATCTGTTTCGCCCATGCCTGCATTGCATCTCATAACCTTTGTTCGAAAACTAACTTGTCCCAAGTATCGTAAGTACCCACTACGAAGATGGAGTGAACTGTGAAACGCAGACAATTGCTTTGTTGTTTAGTTGTTGCCTCTTTAGGTTTTATTGCTACTACTGGCTGCGGCGGTGGGGGACCAACCATTGCTAAAGTCACCGGTAAAGTGACTTTGAAAGGGACACCCATCAAAGGTGCCAACGTCCAATTCCATCCCGAGAAAGGCCCTATGGCCATCGGAATCACCGATGACCAAGGCAACTTCACCTTGACCACTAACGGTCGCCCAGGTGCGCCTGTCGGTCTAAACAAAGTTGCGATTTCGAAGCCCGCTGCCGCACCTGTCGGCAATACCATGCCAGCGAATCCAACCCCCGAAGATATGGCCAAAATGGCGTCCCAAGCTGCTAAAGGTGGTGGACTCAAACGAACCGAACCACCAAAGAGCGAAGTGCCTGATCAATATGGCAACCCCTCGACTAGTAACCTGACAGCTGACGTTAGCTCCAATGCGGCTGACAACACGTTCGAGTTCACTCTTCAATAACATCACAAGACGCTCAACGTGCGCAGCTTCACGGTCCTTATTATTCGCTCCGAAATACCAATCGACTCGCTCCACCCAGATCGAGCCGGTTGGGTTTCTGCCAAGCTGCTATGGCTTATCGGATTTTTGGTATTGGTTGTAGCCCTTGCTCTCCCATCCATCCAACGCTACCAAGCGCTTTTAAACATTCAATCTGCTATCGATCGGGAAGACCTGCCACAAGCTCGTACTTTGCTTCAGCAGTTTGTCGCCCAACGTCCCAGCGATTCCGAAGGGCTCTATTTGCTAGGCTCAGTAGCCAGACGACAAGGTGATTTCCTTACCTTTCGCAATTGTATGGAACTCGCCCAAAACAACGGCTGCACCAAAGCCAAAATCGAATTCCAAACCAAACTCCTCGATATTCAAACAGGCAAACTCGACCCCTCGCAGCAAACCGATTTGCTATCCAAAGGCGATCAAGGCGTCGACAATGCGGTTATCTCCGACTCTGTCGCCGCACAAATCTACCAAGCTATTGCATATGGCCACCTCTCAAATTACCGACTCAAGGAAGCTTGGGAGGCGAGCGAGTTTTGGCTCCAATGGCAACCAAAATCTGTCGCTGCCCATCTTCTCAAAGCTGATATTTATGAACGTATTGGTGACCCAGCAAACGCCACTAAGCAGCTTGAGTTGATATTGACGATTGACGCCGCGCATCCTCCTACCCGAGCTAAACTCGGTCGATTATTGCTTGAAGCCAATCGAATCGACGAAGCTCTTGAGTACCTCAGCGGATTGGTAAACGAAAATCTTGTGACACCTAGCATTCAAATCGACTATGCCGAGGCCTTGCTTCGATCCGGCAAAAGTGACGAAGCCAAAAAAGCCCTGCAGGATGCATTTCAACTTGGACTAGGGAGACAAGATCGGGCTAAGGCATCCTCCACTCGAGGCCGTATCCACATGGAGGAAGGAAAGTGGGAAGCAGCAGCGGCCGATCTTCTGGTCGCCATCGAAATTGCACCGGACGATTCCGCTGCGCATATCGCGCTGAGCAACACTCTAACACGGCTTGGCCAAACTGAGTTGGCCGATCAATATCGAGAAAGAGGAACAGCCCTTCTGCAATCTGCTAACGACAACTTCCGCAAGATTCGAGAAATTTTGGCACAGATCCTGGAACGCCCCACGGATCCTGCACTGAGAACTTCCGTCGGAAAAATCATGATCGAACAAGGCAAAGTTGCTGAAGGGTTGCGCTGGGTTGAAACCGCTTTGCAATATGACGCAAACTTCGCTCCAGCTCTGGAGATCGTACGCCAATATTATCCCGCAAGTCCAGGATAAAACGATGTACGCTGCCACAGACTCGCGCGGTCGCTCAACGCAAAAGTTTCCTAAGCTCTCTGATATCTGTTGCGCCTTCAGCTTTGTCTGGTGCTGTTTTTGCTTGTCGATCATCGTAGGCTGCAATGGTGATAGTGACCCCACTAACTCAGCTGAAACGACAACTTCAACTTCAGCGTCAGAACTCCCTCCTGCAATTACGAACAACCAGACACAACCCAGCACGACTCCATCGGGTAGCAATGCATCACTTGCACCAATCTTTGAAGATGTGGCTTCGAGTTATGGACTCCATTCGATTTATCGCAACGATGAAGAAACGGGTGAGGCGAGCATTGTCGAGTCCTTGGGTGGAGGAGTGGCTGCATTTGATTTTGATAATGACGGATATCCGGATGTTTTCTTTCCAGGTGGCGGCAAAATCAGTGACCGTTCCCTGCCGGGTATAGCCGGCAAACTATTTCAGAATCGTTCCGGACAACGCTTCATCGAAGTAACTCAGCCAGCCGGCACCATCGAACATGAACATTATTCTCATGGTGCCTTCGCAAGTGATTTTGAT
>JBILTA010000631.1:0-3462 GCA_044371785.1 Pirellulaceae bacterium
AACGGTTCAAGGTTATTGCTCGCTTTATCATCGCCTGGCCGCTTTAGGGTTTTGAGTATTCCGCTTTAGCAGGTTGCTTTGGAGAAAGGCCAAGTGCGCGACATTCCGCATCGACTTCTTCGCTACAAATGGAGTACAGCCGCTTAAGTTCCGCGAGTTTCTCGGGTTGTTGTAACGCGAGATTGTTGGTTTCGCTGACATCGGTGACAAGGTTGAACAGCATCTCCTGATGGGGCTTCTGTTTAGGGCCAGGATTTGCTTCCCCTTCGGTACTGTAAACATACTTCCAATCACCGTGTCGGACACCGATATTGTTGCTCATCGTGCGACTGCGCCAAAAGAGGGTTTCGTGAGGCACCCCTTCTTTTTTGCCTGCAAGAAAGGGAATTAAATCAACTCCATCGATTTGAGTTGTATCAGCACCCGCTGCCGCAAGTGTCGTCGCGCTGATGTCGAAAGTAATTGTTGGCTGGGAATATGTTGTGCCCGGTTCGATGAATCCGGGCCACTGAATCAACAAGGGAACGCGAATGCCTCCCTCAAAGGTTTCGCATTTAGAACCGCGGAATGGGCTATTTCTTGACCCGTTCACTGCGTTTCGAGTCGTTGGTCCACCATTGTCATTGGTGAAAACAACGAGGGTATTGCCGGCTTGACCGATCTCTTCAACTTTGTTTAGGACTTCGCCAATGGCATCATCCATGGCGCTGAGCATCGCGGCGTAGGTTTGGCGTTGACGATCCGCGATATTCGGGAAACGCATACGATATTTTTCCAGCGTTTGCATCGGCGTGTGTACTGCGTTGAACGCCAGATACAGAAAGAAAGGTTTCTCCGAATTTTTCTGCTGAGAAACAAAGGCTACAGCTTCTTGACCGAAAGCGTCGGTCAAATAGCGATTTTCGTTGGTCGGTTCCCGATTTCGCATAATGGGAGCATTGTATTCGCCTTTACCATTCGGCTGGATGATGTATTGATGACCGCCTCCCAGAAATCCGAAGAACTCATCAAAGCCTCGATCAGTAGGCGTAAAGCCTGTAGTGGTCCCAAGATGCCATTTTCCGACCATCATGGTTTTGTAACCTTTGGCCTTAAGTCGCTGAGGTAATGTGTTGGCTTGCGTTGGTAAAGGACCTGCGAGATCTTCAATGCCGTAGCGATGTTGATAACGGCAACTTAGAAGGGCCGCACGGGTGGGAGTGCAGAAGGAGCCGTTGGAATATGCATCTGTAAAGCGCACACCATTTTGCGCAATCCGATCGATGTTCGGCGTGGGGATATCTTTGCATCCGTGAACACCGATGTCTGCATAGCCCAAGTCATCAGCGAGAATAACGATGATATTCGGAGATGGTGGATCGGCTGCTGTGACGGATGTGTAGAAAAGTAAAAATGAAATTAGAGTAAGTAGGTGATTGATTCTCATGTTATGGGACCGGGGGGATGAAGCAAGGGACGGAGTAAGTTGGAAAGGAGAAGTTGTGGAGAGAAGCTTAATGGGAATTATGCAAGACGGTTCGGTGCATTGCGTCAATTTCGCATACGAAACCATGATGGACTAACCGGTTGCCGATGTCACAGCAGGAGCAGTTCACAAAAGTGATACCAGATTCAACTTTAACGTCGAAGTTCTTGATCGCATTTTCGTCGTGTATGTGCCCAAAAGCGTGGATAAGTGGTTTGATTCGTTGCGTCACATGTCGTGTCAAAGATTTGGAGCCGACATGAACAGGTGTGCGGCTATGCAGGTCACGTGTTACGTCCAAAATTCCTTTCGGAGGTCCGTGCGAAATGAGAATGTCCACCTGGTCTGGTATGGTTTGCCACACACTATCAAGTTCTTCACGTTCGCGCATGTAAGCCCAGTTGAAGAACTTGGGTGTATAGGGGGTTCCAAAGAACGTTAAGTTCTGTATTCGGAGTTGTGAATGAATAAGAAAATGGACTTCCGGAAACTCGCGTGGTAGGACAACTCCTTTTTCGATGGCAGTGGAGTGGTTGCCTGGAACAAAGATCTTTTGGGGTATTGGTAACGCTGAATACCAATTGAAGAATTCTCTGGCTTCTGGCTCATTAAACCATTCATTCCCGCTTTCAGATTCATCCCCGCAATGCACAACGATATCAATGTGTTCAGGAATTCTCAGTGACTTATGGTGAGTGTGAGTATCAGAAATGAACCAGCAACGCATCATGGTGAATTCCACTTGTGGCAATTGGAGTGCGAAAGGTGATTCGTAGGATAAGCTTTTGGAAGTGACGCTTCGGAATCGGTCATTATACCGGAAGGCTTGACTTCAAGGCAAAATACCCCACAAGGTTCAAGATTTGCTTCGACGGGGGGGATGATGAGTCAAAAACGAGCGAATGAGCTATCCAGGGAGGAGATTGACCGAATCATACAAATGGCATGGGAGGACCGAACCAGTTTCGATGTAATTCGGAGCCAATTTGGTTTGACGCCAGGCGAAGTGATCGAGCTTATGCGGCGTGAGATGAAGCGTTCATCGTTCAAGATGTGGCGTGAGAGGATGAATGGTAGAAAAACGAAACACGTTTTTTTGCGAGGATTCGAAGTAGGAAGGTTTCGTTGTCCGAACCAGAAGGAGTGAATAAGTAGGAATGGTGTTAACCTGGGTAGATTCGCGAAACAATCCTTAGAGCGTTTGTCTTTAGATGTTCTATAAATTGGGATCTATTCTCCAGCTTATGTATGGGCAGGGAATCGGCGAAATCGGAGCCAATATGGGCACCAACAAGTGCGTCTGTCATGGCAGCAATTGTGTTAGTATCTCCACCGAGCCAAAGTGCGGTTGCTATTGCTCTCTCAAAAGATTTAGGAAAAAGCGAAAAGCAGGCTAGGGCTGTCACGACAGATTCGTGGGCTTCAATGTGGTTGCCAAATCCTTCGAGGTCTCGCCAGGCTTCTCCATTTACCAAGCACTTGAGTCGGTTTTCGAAGACGACAGTTACGCAATGAGTCAATAGATAATCAGCCAAGTTCGTTTGGGTGACGCTGGTGGTACTGGCTGCATAAGCAGTAGCTAACGCAATGAGTTGACTCCCTTCGATTCACAAATGGGTGACGATGAGTTGGCCATGCGCTTTATTTGGCTTCGTGCTTTATGCGCGTTGTATCTTGAGCAAAGCGAAGGCCAATGGGGGCGGTGCGCAGGGCTGCTCCGTTACCCAGAGAGCCACCGGATAATAGATGCTCGGCAAGAAATTCATATTCGGCAGCTTCCCGAAAAGCTTCGCTGAAAACTCTTGCGCCTCGGCCGTAGCCTCGCCATGGCTCGTAATCGTTCACAAAGTACCGCATTAGCGCATTTGGAATTATGTTGTCGAAATCGCCAAGATAGCGGGCGACGGCAAGAGCCATTTGACCGTCATCAGTGTATCGCCACTGATCGCGCTGGAGAGAATACGTGAGTGCGTCCTCTTGGGTGGCGAATTGTCTTC
>JBILTA010000632.1:0-3461 GCA_044371785.1 Pirellulaceae bacterium
AACTCGTCCCCGCATTTCCCAAACTGAAGTTTGATGAACCGATGCAAGTTCGTTGGTCCGCGGATTTGCAATGCTACTTCGTGTGCGAGTTGCGAGGGAAAATCTGGAGCTTTAGGTCCGAGGAAGGCATTGAAGCTGCCGAATTGGTTGTTGATCTCAAGAAGGAATTGAAATCGTTTGATCCGCAACGCAGCGATGGAGTCCAAGATGTTTATTCGATCGCTTTTGATCCTGACTTTAAAGCGAATCGATATCTTTATGTCTGTATGGTCTTTTCGAGCAAGCTCGGCAAACCGCTCGAAGATGGAACGCGTGTTTCTCGGTTTAAAGTTGTTGGTGATGATTCGCCGAAGCTCGAATTGGAGTCGGAACTGCCGATCATTCAGTGGCTTGCTGGGGGACACAATGGCGCCGATCTTCTTTTTGACAACCAGGGCTGCCTTCTGATCAGCACAGGAGATGCCACGGAGCCCAGCCCACCCGATCGTTTGAAGACAGGACAAAATATATCGGATCTGCTCGCCTCGATTCTGAGGATCGATGTTCGCGGAGCAACAAAAGACGGTCCCTATAAAATTCCCGCGGACAATCCATTTCTTGAGATGGGTGACGCCCGCAAAGAAGTTTGGGCATTCGGCTTTCGCAATCCGTGGCGGATGTCCATCGATCGTCCAACCGGTCATCTGTTCGTTGGTGACGTTGGTTGGGAGAAATGGGAGATGATTCATCGCGTCGAGCGAGGTAGTAATCATGGCTGGAGTATTCGCGAGGGAAACGAACTCATTCAAGCTGAGCTACCGGTTGGTCCTACACCGATCAAAGCACCATGGGTTGCATTATCTCATGCCGAGTCCGCTTCGATCACCGGCGGTTTTGTTTATCGTGGCAGCCAGCTTTCTGATTTGAAGGGAAATTACATATTCGGTGATTGGGTGAACGGTCGAGTTTGGGGCGTGTCGCCAACAGGCTCGGGTCGTGTACAAGAAATCGCCAGCAGTTCCCTACGCATTATTGCATTTGAACCCGATGCAAATGGTGAACCGCTTGTCGTCAATCATCTGGCTGGAACAAATTTGTATCGCTTGGTCGCTAACGATAGGTATGAACAAGAACAGGCCGAGAGCCGAGTGTTTCCTCGTAAGCTGAGCGAGACAGGGCTTTTCGAGAATACGTCGCAGCAAACGCTCTCGAAGGGTGTGGTGCGATTTTCGATTGAGCAACCGATGTGGCAGGATGACGCTGTCGCAGAGCATTATCTTGGATTGCCAAGCGATTCCAAGGTCACTGTTTACAATTCACCGCAACCACTCTCGCACATGGCGATGTTTGCCAGTCGTTTGCATTATCCTGCTGGAACAGTGCTTGCCAAAACCATACGTCAGAACAACCATAACATCGAAACGCAGGTCCTTTATTTTGATGGCACGCGCTGGCATGGTTACAGTTATATTTGGAACGACGAGCAGACAGATGCGGAACTTGCGCCGCGCGAGGGTAAAGAGATACGGTTCGGTGATGGTGAGCCGAAACGATGGCGCGTCCATAGTCGTACTGAATGTTTTCAATGCCACAACCCCTGGCCAGAAACTACGTTGGCTTTTACTCCAGAGCAATTACATCAAGTATCCAAGGGACGTGATTCCACTTGGCTTCAGTTGTGTGAGAAGGGGTATATTCAAACCGTCGACGCCAATCAGAAGCCCGTACCAGCCGAAGCCTGTGTGCGAATTGCGTTGCGAAGCGATAACGTGGCCTCTTTAGAGGATAGGGCTCGATCTTATCTGCATGCGAATTGTGCGCACTGTCATCAGTTTGGTGCAGGCACCGGTGTGGCTTTGGATTTGCGAAGGCCAAACAGCATGCAAGAGCTAAAGATGGTTTCTGTAACTCCAGAGAAAGGAAAATTTGGATTTGTGGATTCGAAACTGATCGATCCAGGTAAATCCGACAATAGCATTTTGCTTTATCGATTGGCCTCCTCTTCCGTGGGGCATATGCCCCACATCGGGGCGCGAGAAGTTGATTTTGCTGGAGTGGCTCTGTTGGCGAATTGGATTGATTCTATGAAGCCTGAAGCAGCGGCACTTGCTGTAGTGACAGATAAAGAGCTGGATGCATGGAGAGTGTTACTAGTCGATTCAAGCCGCGGACCAACTGCGGAATTGAACGCTGAGGCAAGGAGGCGACTGGCATTTCAGTTGGCAATCCAGTGGGCTAGAAAGAAGTCTATTGCGGCTACCGACGGGAATCGGTTCGAATTCTCGCAGGCTTCATTAAAAGCCCTTGCCAGTGATAGTGATACGATCATCAGTAG
The DNA here is from genome assembly GCA_044371785.1 of Pirellulaceae bacterium. Lineage (GTDB taxonomy): Bacteria > Planctomycetota > Planctomycetia > Pirellulales > Pirellulaceae > JAFLCP01. Next base: position 2,315 of record JBILTA010000632.1, read on the forward strand.
TTTGTTCGAAGCTTTTTTACCGGAGGGTGAACGAGTTAAACGATTGAGTGTGGGAACTCGCTTCAGTGATATTGAAACTAGGCTGGGTGACGCGGAGCGAGGAGGTAAATTGTTTCGTGAGCCCAATCGATTGCAATGTTCGCGCTGTCATCAAGTTGGCGGCGAAGGTGGGCGGATTGGTCCGAGCTTAGATGCGATTGGGTTGCGGTTAGGGACGTCGCAGCTATTCGAAGCGATTGCTGAACCTTCGCGTTTGGTGGATCCCAAGTACCAAACTCAGCGTGTGATGACCGACGATGGAGTCGTGATCACAGGCTTGATTGAATCTGAAACCGAAAGCGAATTGGTGATTGTGTCAGTCAATGGAGAGAAGCAGAAGATTCTTGTTGCTGACATCCGGGAACGTCAAGTTGAAACTCAATCGTTGATGCCCGCTGGTCTTCTGGAACAAATGACCGCTCAGGAAATGGTTGATCTCTTGGCTTATCTCAGTTCGCTTCGATAGGTCGTTTAGTGCATTAACATGTGTAATCATTAATCGTTTACCCGTAACCATAGTGCAGCTACTGTTTCACCGAGCTATTGGTGAAGGTTAGTGTTTTCAGTTTTCTCCAGTAAGGCAGATAGGGCACACGAAATGTAAGCTAGTATTCCCTAATTCGTGACATAAAACCGTCTGGTTTTCGCAATGGTTGAGAAACCGAATGCCTCGCCAGAACCGATTGGTGAGGACTGATTCGGATCTTGGCAGTCGCTACGGGAAGGGAATCAGTCCTCTTTTAGTACGAGCCCTATCTTTTTCATCTCTTTCTCAACCAATCCCAGGGCAAAGCGTTCTTCAAAGCTACTGGCTCTCGCATTTCGTAAAGTGTTCGAAAGTTCCTGGAAAGCTTCCGATTGTTTTCCTGATTTCAGGGCTAGTAGAATTTTGTAAAACCGAGGCGTCACAAGTTTATTTTCTTCTGCTGCTTGTCTTAGTTTGAGGGCTTCATCAATACGATCGAGTTGGAGAAGCGCGATTAATTGGGTGGTGTAACGGTAGGTGTGCAATCCCTCAGACTCATCGCTCTGCTCGAGTAATTGCAGGGACTTTTCGAAGTCTGCTGTGGTAGCGTGGGGATGGTAAAGCATGAATCTTGTGCGTATT
>JBILTA010000114.1:0-11068 GCA_044371785.1 Pirellulaceae bacterium
TTGTTGGATCGGCTGCAACCACCACATCTGTAGTGGGGGCAACAATGGAACTCTCACTGGTACCGGCTTTCACATCGGTAAACGTTTTAGTGGGATCCGACGATGCTGACGCTACAGGTGCAGGCTGAAAAAATGGATTGACGGTTTGAATCGGTGAAGCTGAGTTAGCGCTTGGTGAACTGGATGTCTGAGTTTCGGATTGCGGTTGCAAACTGGGAGACTGAGCGACTCGATTGGCAACGGACGAAGGATTAACGGTCGTCTGTGCCCCAGTTAAGGAAAATGGTTGAACTTGTAAATTGGCAGAAGGCGTTTGTCCCTGAGGAACTTGCGATCTAGCGATTACGGTAGGTGCAGCTGTCTTGGCCGCTTCAACTTTGAGCGATAAATGGCTGCGATGACTTTCGACACCCTTTTTGAGCATTGTCACATACTGGTTGGGATCCTGGGGACTAACACCTTTATGCATAACCTCTCCATCGCTGTTTAGCAGGATGTCGGTTGGCCAGGCTTCCACTTTGTAGCGTTGTGCGATTTGCCGATACTGATCCACATTAACCAACACGGGGATGTAGTCATCGTGCACCGCTTTGATCACATCATTGGACTTGAACGCTCTTTGCTCTAGCAAGCGACAAGGGGGACAATGATCGCTTGAAAAGTGAAGCAACACGGGAACATGGTACTTTTGGCTCAGCTTTAACGCCTCGTCAATCTCGGCAGTCCATTTGATGCCGTCATTGGCCGGTGGAGCTGCCGCAAGTGTCAGGGTTGCGCAGAGCAATAATGCGGTTGCCATCATGGCTAAAGTTCCCGATTACAATTAGTCAAAATTCGACGAAAGCACGTGGCCTCATGGGGTAGATCGGGTGTGCGGGATGGTAAAATTTAACGGTTGTAGGGTTTTTGTGGAAAAAAAATGATTTGCAGGCAATCGTAAGCTCGAAATCGCTTGACATTGCAGGGTTAACGGGTAACATTCGAGCATACTTTTGAGGAAGCTACAGTCCGTCGGCTTTCGAGAGTTTGGCCCTTCTGTGGTCGTCATCCCGAATTGTCACCTTCAGTGACAGTTAAAATGTGGGTGGTCAGCACTTTCTGTGGCCAACTTTGCCCGATCGCTAGAACAATTCAAGGTTGAATTGATCTGCCGACAGCCTCAGCATCGGAGTTTCGTCACCGCTGTTGATTTCAGGTTATCTGCATCGTTGCTTTGATGCACTCGACCTGACCAGACAACAATCCTGAGTACAGTTTGCAGTTGTTCGTTACTTTGTAGGTAGTGAATGACTTGCCGTCTCGGTGCGGTATTTGTTCCCCGATGCCGACTGAATAAATCCGTTAATGTGATTTGGCGCAAGGTCAGGATCGACTTTCCCTCCCAACGCTAAATCCAAAGTCGTCTTTCTGAGCATTTTTATCTTCACGAAGCGCCTAAGGCGCAATCCTAGTACTGTTACTCTGCTGTCTCTAACAGCACAACAATCCAGGTAATACTTGTATGCCCAAGAAAAAGCGTTTTCGCCCCCGACCGAACAATCGTAACTCCAGTGGTGGATATTCTGGTGGCGGCGGTGGTGGCGGCGGTGGCGGTGGAAACGGCGGCGGCGGTGGAGGTGGTGGTGGAATGCATCGAATGCGATCGCGTCGTCCACGCCGACCCATGGAAGGCTCTCAAGACAATGAGAATCCGGAATTGGATTTGCCAGAGGGCCAGGAACCCCCTCTAACCGAAATTGAAGGCATCCTCGAACTTCATCCCAATGGTTACGGCTTCTTGCGGAGCACAACCAGCAACTATTCCCGAGAACGCTCCGACCCATTTGTTCCGGGAACCATGATCGAAAAATTCGGACTTCGCCAAGGCGTGAAGGTCCGCGGCATGATGCAACACGCTCGCCGCCAACAAGGACCTCGAGTCCGCGAAATCCTAGATGTGGATGGTTTGGCCCCAGAAGAGTATTGCAAGGTTAAATCGTTCGATACCTTGACTGCTATCAACCCTGAACAATGGTTGAAGCTTGAAGTAGGCCAACAACCGATCACCAATCGCGTTATCGATTTGCTCGCCCCTTTAGGCAAAGGACAACGCTCCTTAATCGTTGCCCCACCGCGGTCCGGTAAGACCATCATGCTGCAACATATCAGTCGTGGCATGTCCACAAACCATCCCGATGTGACATTAATCGTGCTTCTCATCGACGAACGTCCCGAAGAAGTTACCGACATGCGTCGCAACGTTGTCAACGGCGAAGTGATCGCCAGCAGCCTCGACCAAGATGTCGAAAGCCATGTTCGCTTAAGCCAATTGGTCATCGATCGCTGCAAACGCTTGGCAGAAATGGGTAAAGATGTGTTCTTGCTCATGGACTCGATCACTCGCTTAGCTCGCGCGTTCAATAAGTGGGTTGGCAATAACGGCCCAACCATGACCGGCGGTGTCAACATTAAGGCCATGGACATCCCCAAGAAACTCTTTGCTACGGCTCGTGCTTTTGCCGAAGGTGGCTCACTCACTATTGTGGGTACCGCTTTGGTCGACACTGGCAGTCGCATGGACGACTTGATTTTCCAAGAGTTCAAAGGAACCGGTAACATGGAACTGGTTCTCGATCGTCGCTTGGCAGATCGACGCGTTTGGCCCGCAATTGATATCACTCAGTCGGGCACACGCCGCGAAGAACTGTTACATGACCCTGAAACGTTGCACGCAGTAACAATGCTTCGGCGGACACTCAATACCATGAACCCGGTTGAGGCGATGGAACAGCTGACCAAACAGCTAGTTAAGTTCCCCTCCAATGCGGACTTTATCCGGCTGATCGCTGGGGCTAAAATCCTCGACTAACCCCACTAAAGAACCACCACCGGCATCGAACAGACTCGTTCTGTTCGTTGCCGGCAAGGTTTCTTATCCCCCACCCTATCTTATCTGGCCATCGGTCTATCTTAACTGACCCGTAATTTATGGCCTTGCTCTTGCCGCTTAGCATAGAATCGCGATCTTTGATGTAGACCTACAAGCTGCGGTTAGATAGCTTGGAGCGACTATGGTTACCCAGGCGATGTCTCTGGGTTACCGTTCTTCTGACCTTTTTGGTAATTGCCCTCCATGAGCGAACCATTTTTTTCCAGAAAAAATAGTCTCGGAATCACCAACGCATTGCTGCTTTTGATGGTGGTCTTCTTTACGGTGCCATTCGTTTTGCGCGGTGCGCGCATGGCATTGCAGAAAACCGAAAACAACATCAAGGATTGGTTACCAGACTCATTCCGAGAGACTGAAGAACTCGCTTGGTTTGCAAAACACTTTGTGAGTGAGCAGTTCATTCTGGCGACTTGGAACGGTTGTACGACTGAAGACCAAAAGCTACGGCTGTTTGTCGAGAAGTTACGATCAGAACAAATGGTGAGCAAAGATCGCCCTGATGATGATTTCAAGCGAGCTCGGCAACTTGGTACAGACTATGCGCTGATGGCCGACCAAGACTTCCATTACAACTGGGGTGGCGAGAAGGAAAAATGGTTAGTGGATGAGGGTGGTCGATGGTTTTACCTAACACCAGAAGGCAAGCTTTATCGCTGGGAAGGCAAGAGTAACATTGTTGGTTACACGTTGCGCAACTTTCAAAAACTTTTGGGCGCATTTCGCCTCGATGGACAGTTTATCGCGAGTTTTGGAAATTCCTTTGGGGAAGGTGATCGCAATCCTTTCTATCGTGACCCTCGATTACTGACAGCACCATTTTTTAGCCGTGTTCAAACTGGGCCTGATTTGGTGGAAGAACTGGCTGGTCCTGGCGGTCCATTGCACAAGACGGGCAATGATGTGGGTGGACGACGTGAAGCTCTCGATCGCTTAACGGGAACGCTGTTCGCACCAGTTGTTCCATATGGCTTTGATTGGCAAGCTGAATCTTTGCGACAATTGTTGCCTTCCGATTTTGTAGCCACTTTTCCAAAAGGCTGGGAAGAAAAGTTAGCTCAATTGGTAGATGAAACCGTTGAGACAAAACTTGGAGGTGACGCAGCCAAACTAACCCATGCCGACCCGAAGATTTTATCGCAGTTGTGGTATTCCTTTTTTGACGCCATGGCGATTGCTGAGCCACCACGCCAGACCTGCGTTTTGGTGACACTTACCGAAGTGGGGCGGCGGAACCTCAAGCACGTGCTAGGACGCGGTATGCTTGGCTCGCCGCATGGCCGCATAAACGTCCTCGCAGATCAATCCGGAGTAACTCCCGCTCCGACGCCGACAACTCTACCACCCCCATTTTCTTGGCTCACACCAGCCCCTCCCGTCGCGGCAGCAACATTGCGTATGGGTGGTCCACCCGTTGACAACGTGGCCATCGATGAAGAAGGGACAATTACTTTAGTACGCTTGGTTGGCTATTCGATCTTCTTGGGCTTAGTTTTGTCTTGGATCTGCTTGCGAAGCATCAATTTAACTTTGATGGTGTTCTTTGTGGGTGGCATCGGTGCGGTCGCTAGCTTAGCAATTGTCTGGTGGTCGAACGCCAATATTGACGCCATCTTATTGACGATGCCTTCTCTGATTTATGTTTTGGGTATGGCGGGTGCTATCCATATCATCAATTACTATCGAGACACCGTACGAGACGAAGGAAGCTTGGGCGCTCCAGAGAAAGCATTACATCATGCGTTCTTCCCTTGCCTACTTGCCAACGTCACTACCGCATTTGGTTTGATTTCACTCTGCATTAGCGACATTGCTCCGATTCGCAAATTCGGAGCCTTCTCGGCCATTGCGGTGTTATTCACACTGTTACTGATTTACTTCTATGTACCTTCGGCATTGGCTACTTTCATGCCATCTGTTTCGGCTCCCAAGAAGAAAAAGGAAGTCAAAAAGGATTACGATCCGTCCGAATCGCTTGGTGCACTGGACTACTTCTGGCAAACACTCGGCTCTTGGGTTGTGAAGAACCACAGGCTAGTGAATGTTTCAGGAATTCTTATTGTTGTCATGTTCAGCATTGGATTGCTGAAGATTAACACGTCAGTGCATCTATTGAAGATGTTTGATCGAAATGCACAAATCATTCAGGACTACCGCTGGCTAGAAGAAAATTTTGGCCGTTTGGTTCCAATGGAATTGGTCGTTCGTTTTCCGACCGAAACCCAACGTACCAAGGTTGCTGGCGTCCTATCAACAGAACCCGTTGAAGATTCCGAGCCCATGTCTGTTGAGATTGCTCGACGTCGCCTCAGCCTACTGGAACGAGCAGAAGCTGTTGCCAAGATTCAACAAGTCGTTGAACGAGAATTCGGTTATGGTGGCTCCAACATACTAGGACAAGGCATGTCGGCTTTGACCCTGTTACGCGATTTACCAGATCCGTCCAATGGCTTTGCTGCAAATCGAATCGTTTTCGACGGACTCTTGCAAGAGTCGTTTGAAAGACTGGCTAAAACGGACTATCTGCGCTATGAAAAAGGTGGACCCGCCGAAGGGACAGAGCTGTGGCGTATCAGTTTGCGTCTGGGTGCGTTGAACAACGTCGATTACGGGGGATTTATTTCTAAACTGCGTTTAGCTGTTGAGCCCGTATTAGCCGCATATGATTGCCGACTTCAGGTTATCGATGCAATCCTAAAGCAAACAGCAGATACTCCTGAGCGTCGCATTGGATCGGTTTTGGTTTTGGGAAGCCCGAATCCGAAGACACCCAAAACAGTATCCGAAGAAAATACGGCACCGACTGACGTGGTGGAGGAAACTGCCGCTCCCAAGGTCGTCAATAACATTTCTGAAGTTGTCATTGCTCCGATTGATTCGACCAAGATTTTTGCTGAGACCATTGCGGATCTGCTAACCAATGAGTCGATCAATAAAGTGTCATGGCACGATCCTAAGAAATTCCCTGTTGCTCAAGACGATCCAGAGTCTCTGCGAAAGTGGGGCGAATACTTATCTCGATTTACGTGTGTCGTTGTCCTCGCTGATGATATGTCCTACGACCTTGCCTACATCCAGCAGCAACAACCGAATGTAATTGATGTTCGCAAAACGATTAAACACATCGTTGACACAGCATCCGACGAACGTCTCTCCACGGGCCTTGCCGTTGAACTCAGTCCAAACAAGGAACTCCCCGATGTGATTTACACCGGGGTCGTGCCGATTGTTTATAAGGCCCAAAGAACTCTTCTAAACAGTCTCATCGAGAGTACTGCTTGGGCATTCATCACGATTCTACCCGTGATGGCCGTTATCATGATTCCGGCAACCACTGTTCTCGGAAATCTAACGCCCCACGCCATATACAAAATGGTAGGCTCTGGTTTCGTCGCCATGCTCCCGAACGTTTTCCCTATTGTTATCGTTTTTGGTGCGATGGGCTTTATGGGATCCGAAGTCGACATAGGTTCTATGATGACGGCAAGCGTGGCCATGGGAATCGCCGTAGATGAAACGATACATTTTATGAGTTGGTTCCGGTCAGGTGCGCGGCTTGGGCTTTCGCGACTTGATTCAATTATGTATGCCTATCGCCGAGTAGCGCCTGCCATGACACAAACCACAATCGTTGGTGGCTTGGGTTTGAGTGTTTTCGCCTTAAGCACATTTACTCCGACGCAACGCTTCGGAACTTTGATGCTTACAATTTTGACCTCAGGTATCTTGGGTGAGTTGATATTTTTGCCCGCGCTGCTTGCCAGCCCACTTGGTAATTTGTTCATGCCATACCCAGACAAGGGTAATGGTGACGACAAAGCCAAATCGGAATCCCCTAACGAACTTCCACCTGCAAGTCTCGACCCTATGGATTTGAATTCCCAAAATTCGAACTCATATGAATCGAACATGGGGCCCTCAAGCAACGACTCGAATGCTCCAGAGCAGCGGATCGATTCGGGGCATGGCGTGCGTATGCACAACCATTTGCATTCAAAACCTGGGCAAATCTCTCGAGTTGATGCAAAACATAATTCGGGCGACTCTTAGGAAGCCAAAGCGGCCGGCAGTTGAGTGACTGTCGGCCAGTGCTTTTTCGGATCGCAGCCTACCTGCTAGGCAGCTTACCTGATACGCAGCTTACCTGATACTCTGTGAGATGGATTCCACTTCATTACAGACACGGTATCGCCATCCTACTTGATCCGAATGTACTAGGCCTTATGTCCACACCTCTTTCTGATGCGGATTCTCCCTCCACAAATCCCAATTCATCGAAGTCTGCTTCCAAACTTAAGCAAAATGGCATTTGGCTTATCATCATTGCAGCGCTTCTGTGGAGCACCAGCGGTTTCTTTGCACGAGCTCCGTGGTTTAACGATTGGCCTGAACAGTGGCGGGGCTTAACCCTCGCGTTTTATCGCGCACTTTTTGCTTCCGCCCTACTGCTTCCCTTTGTGCGGCGTATTAGCTTTCGCTGGGAAATGATCCCCATGGTCATTTTTTTCGCCGTCATGAACTGGACTTATCTCACCGCTCTCGTCCAAGGTCCGCCAACAAACGCTATTTGGCTCCAGAATACGGCTCCCGTGTGGGTATTGTTGGTTGGTGTCTTTTTCATGAATGAGCCACTGCGACGCAGCGATCTCTTTATGGCCGTGGGTTGCTTGGGGGGCGTAGGTGTGATCCTCATCTCCGAAATGCTTCAAGCCGCTCCATTGGTACCAACGTTGTTGGGCGTGATATCGGGCATACTCTACTCTGGGGTTGTTTTGTGTTTGATGCGCATGCGTGATGAAGATCCGGCTTACCTCATCGCCTTAAATCACATCGTCACGTTCATTACGCTGATCCCCATCGCTTGGCTTTCAGGCATCCAACCGACACCTTTTCAATGGGGTGCGTTAGCCGCCTTTGGTGCTCTTCAAATGGGTTTGCCCTATTTGCTCTTCACTAAAGGGATTCGACACACGCCGGGCCACGAAGCCACACTGGTTGCTTTGCTGGAACCAGTCCTACTACCGGTTTGGATTTTTGTCGCTTGGCGAAATGCTCCCGATTACGAACCCCCCGGACCTTGGACGATTTTTGGAGCTAGCTTAATTCTCTTGGGACTTCTGGCCCGTACACTGTTACGTGACAATCGCATCATACATGTGCGGAAACGCAACACCTCAGTCTAAGAGTCGGCACTTTCGCGATCGCATATTCCACCAGCGCCTCCATCCGATCCAAATTTTTGCGACCAAAATGTCGCATCCTCGCCTAGGCTTCGTGAAATAGCGAAGGGCCGTTAATCCAAGATTCGCAAAAGTGTATACTACAGGGGATCCCACTCAGTGAGTGAATACATTTGTCGCTGTGGAGTATACGGTGAAAGCGAATATTCGATTTATTGCCACCTTTGGTTTCAGTTGTCTCAGTCTTTTGTTTACCCTCGGCTGTGAACCACCGACTCAAACGGGACCGCAGTTTCTTGCCAATCGTGTCTATGCCTTGCGCTGGGAAATCGAGAGCGAAGTCGAACTCGATCCGACACTAGCGGACATTCAATTTGTTCTCGATGAGAATTTTGGACCTGCGGCGGAGCCCAAAGTGCCCAAGTTCCTTTTGGACAACGAGGATTTCGCACAACTGCTGGATCTAAACAAACTCAAGCGAGCTTGTGGTGCTGATCCGTCGATCCCACGCATCGAATCCGTGTATGTAAAGAATTGCATCAACTGCCACGCGTGGGAAGGCTCTGGACGCGGGCCAGGTAGCGCCGGTGTTGATCCCTATCCGCGAGATTTCCGAGCTGGAGTTTTCAAATACAAAACCACCGTTCGTCGCGCGAAACCACTGAAGTCCGATCTCGCGAAAACGATCCGCTATGGCTTGGCCGGTTCAGGGATGGGCGCTTATGATAAAATCACTGAAGAACAACTCAATGATGTGGTGGAGTATGTCATCTATCTTTCGATGCGTGGCGAACTAGAACGCAAACTATTAGATCATGCAGCCACTGAGTTTGATCTTTCCGCTGAAAAACCTGATCGCTGGGTCACTGAAGCGGCCGGCAAACTTGCAATCAATCCAGATATGCAAGAACAGATCGATACCTTTATGGAAGAGATCGCAACCGGCTGGATCGAGGCAAGCGAAAGCTTGGTGGAGATTTCAAAACCAACAGATTTTCCGATCTTGGAAAAGTCCCCTGCTTCATGGGATGAAGTTACCGGCAATGCCGAATTACTCGCATCGGTCACCAGAGGTAAAGAACTGTTTGTTGGACAAGCAGCGGTCTGTTCGAGTTGTCATGGACCAGGTGGTCTTGGCGATGGCCGCACCACAGACTACGACGACTGGACCAAAGAATGGACGGCGCGAATTAACATCGACCCAACGGATCAAGATGCGATTATTCCGTTCTTGCTGCGAGGAGCTCTACCTCCCAAGACCATCAAGCCACGTAACTTGCGAGAAGGAATTTATCGTGGTGGCAAGACACCAGAAGATATCTATCGAAGACTTCGCCATGGAATTCCCAATGCTCCGATGCCAGCCATTACAACGGTTGCATCAGCTGAAGAACCTGGTGTAACGGAAAATGATCTCTGGCACTTGGTCAATTATGTGTTGGCGATGCCTGCTGAACCCAAACCTTGGCCTGTAGCACCGGTGACTCCCCCCGGTACCGCAACTCCAACATCCGGCGCGGGAGCCGCTACGGAAGGTGCTGAGTAGTCGCAATAGCATTTAGGGCAGTCAAATGAAGTAAAGCCTCCAGCCGTTCATTGGAACGCTGGAGGCTTTTGCTGTTTAACGCAACTTCGCTTCGGCCAATTGGCGATAGTAATGGATCGTTTGACGCAAACCATCTTCTAAAGTCACTTCAGGATGATAGCCCAATAGATTACGAGCTAACGAAACGTCGGCGAGGCTCTCGCGCACATCGCCGATTCGAGCTGGTTGGAAATCGACCTTGGTCTCGGTCCCCAACATTTCATTGAGTAACTCGATCAGGCGCAAAAGGGTTGTCTGTCTACCATCTGCCATGTTGATAATCTTGCCTGCCACGCCCGTTTTTTCACTCGCAAGCAGATTGCCCTTTACCACATTCCCTACGAACGTGAAGTCGCGAGATTGAAGCCCATCGCCGTAAACGACAGGAGGCTTACCTGACAACAAGCGTGTCACAAAAATCGGGATCACTGCCGAATAGGGACTATCGGGATCTTGTCGTGGCCCAAACACGTTAAAATAACGCAAGCCAACTGTCTCTAAGCCGAAACTGTGATAGAAGGCTTGCAAGTAGTACTCACCTGCCAACTTAGCTGCCGCGTAAGGTGACAACGGCTGCGGCAAATCGGTTTCGCGTTTGCTGCTGGTCGGTTGATCGCCATAAGCACTACTGCTGGCAGCATAGACCAAGCGGCGAACTTTCGCGTCGACTGCTGCCTTTAGGACTGTAACTGTCCCCGTAACACATGCTTTGTTCGTTGCCAGGGGATTATCTAAACTCATCGGTACCGATGCCAGGGCTGCTTGGTGGAATACCACTTCCACATCTTTCATGGCCCGAGCGACAGCATCTGGATCTGAGATATCGCCTTCGATAAACTCTATCTTCCCCTGCAAAGGAGCGAGGTTATGCAGTTTACCAGTGCACAAGTTATCGAGCACGCGAACTTTCTCACCACGTTCAACCAACGCGGTTGCAATATGTGAACCGATAAATCCAGCACCACCGGTAACCAAGTAATAACCCATACAAATACCCCATCTATTGCGAAACTGCTATGATGGGACTCTACCACATTGTAAGGATCGTAAAGGATGACACTTTTATATCTTGATGACTCTTTCGCAAATCATCGTACAGGTAGTCATCCTGAGTGCCCTGCGCGTATTTTGCGGCTTAACGAATTGTTGCGATCCAATCAATGGGATCAACGCGCTACGTTGCCAAAATGGTCGCCCGTTTCAAAAGAAGCGATGACCGCAATCCATGGTCCCAACTACATTGAACAACTCAAAGGTTGGGATCGTAACGATGCCGGCCAAGTGGAAGCAGATACCGTTGTACGTAGCGGTTCCTGGGATACGGCCGCATTGGCAGCCGGAGCGGCCTGCGATGCGGTTGATCGCGTTTTGCGCGGT
>JBILTA010000633.1:0-3455 GCA_044371785.1 Pirellulaceae bacterium
GTGGCCGCGTTGAAATGCAGGCAAGGTGTCAAATCTTGGCTTGTGTGAGGGTTAATTCAATGGAGTCGCGGAGTCGACCCGATGGAGGTACTTGAGCCATTTTGACTGTCTAATTAGTTCATTGTCTATCGTGTGGTTCGGAGTGCAATTTGGAAAGATCGTCGTTTGGAAGGATTTCGAATCATCTTGCTCGCAATTTAGCATACCAAGATTCATCATTTGGATGGATCATCATGGATTGGCTGTGAAAACTGGCAGTATCTGCCCACCGAAACACATACGTCGGCTTGCCAAATCGATTTGGATCATCGTGGGTACATTCCCTTAACCACTTCCCCAAGCTCTGCTGATCAAAATCCGCCCTCCTGGTCAGCACCAATCCGCCCGTTTGTACGAACGCATCGTATCGTATTGCCAAGGATGCCCAGAAGCGGCCGCCGGAGGGTTCGATGAGGCGTTGGCCGGTGTAGGTGCTGTAGACGTGGCTTGGGTAGCTCAGTTCGTAGTCTTTAAGTACTTGGGCGTGGTAGTGGAGATGGTTGGGAAGGTAGATGTCATCGTCGTCCCATAAGGCGATCGCATCGAAGGGGCCGAATTCTTGGGCGAGCTCAAGCATGCGGTTGTATTTTTCGACAATGCCGGATTCGCGAGTTGGGGTCGAGATCAGGGCCCAATTGTCGTGAAGCTGTTCGGGGAAAGAACCGAGATCGTCGTAGATCAAAAGGAATGCATCCTTATGGACCTGAGAGTGAAAACAGCCGAGAGATTCTTCGAGCAGCCGCCATGGACGATTGTAGGTTGGACAAAGGCAAAGAAATCGCATTATTGATACCCTTTCATTTCAGCGCGACGGATCGCTTCTTCAACCAACGAACGATTCAAATCAAGTGGATTCAAACGCCAAGCCAACTTCCAGTTCTTCGTATCTAGCGCGGCCTTGGCCGCAATCTGAAGCTTCTCAGTCCAGGACCAATTGGCAGCGTTGTGATTCACTTGTTGCAAGATCCATTGGAAATTTTGCTCCTCACGGCAACCTGCTACGCCCCAACGATCCATTTGAAGGGCGGTAGACTTGCAAGTGCAGTTTGGGCGTTCTGTGACGCCGATTTCCTGTAGCATTTCAAACATTTCAGTCCCAGGACCGAATCCAGGAGGCCATAACCAGATAGGACGCGGTGGTTTGTCGGCTGGATCTCGAGATAAGACCGTGAGACCATATTGATTCGGGTAGTGTCCTGCCACGAACCATTCCCCGTGCTCTACCAATTCGCGGATCGCTGCATACAGACCTTCGCCACCATCGTCGCCGTGAACTCCGTTGGCTTCGGTGTCGTGGAATACGATGTAACGTGAAACGTGAGGCGACCAGGCACTCAATTCCTGGCGGGCTCGCATGGCATTGTGACGAGTGTCGATGAAGAGCATATCGACATTAGCCTTAGGGACTGGCATCGAATCGAGCGATCGGACCTGCAGATCCCAGGTTGTCTCGGAGGCTTTGTAGCGCTGGCCAAGGTCGAGAATGGCATCGTTCTCTTCTTGGTAGCTCACCAGATACTTCGGTTGGCCTGCCAGAAGTGCAATCGAGCTCTCGCGGCGTTTGGTTATCTCAGCCACTCGTTCACACCTCGCTGCGAGCAGTTTCAAGAGCGACATATGTTCGTTCAAATCGCGCGGCTGGTGTCTCAGCCACTCGAAAGTGCTGTCGAGGTCGTAGACATGAGGAGGCTGTGGCTGCAAGATGGGGCGACCGGAGCTGCTACGAACAGGTTTCGAAGTGGCGACTCGGAAACCGATCGGATCGGCGACAATGCGAGCCCAAGTTTCTTCGCGCATTCCTTCACTGGCAAAATGAGCATGAATCGGCTGCAAATCGAGCCCCAATTCCTGGAAGCCCAAAACATAGTTGCGGATCTTGTCCTCTTGAGTGAGCGTATACTTCACTCCATTGGGGCGAGCGAATCGATGCAACCAGCGCAAGAATGGCAAACACATTGTTTTGCGACCATGCTGGCGATACTTTTCATGAATGTAACCTTCTTCACCCCCAAAGGCTCGAAAGTGAGGATTGAAACCGAGCCAGGCTTCGCGCCGGCAAGTGAATAAACCAAGGCCTTGTGCTGGGATTTCGAAGGGTTCATCGCCAGGATGAGCCGCTGCGAGTCGATACCCCGCTTCGAACAAGGCAATGGGATGTCCTGAGTAAGGGAGATTCGGGAGTTGCCACGACGATGGTACAGGACTCATCCGAGCATCGAGCTGCACATAGAGGCATCGATCATCAGCCGTTTTCTGAACGCTGAAGAGCCCGTGCTCACACCGCCAAGCATTACCCCAGACGCCCCACATCTGCCCGCGCCACATGAGATCAAAATGAGTATTGAACCAGCCGAGTGAATCGAGCAGCATCGGCCCTTGATAGAGATCAAGTGATTCGGGATGTTGATCGTACCATTGCCTGAGCCGTTGGATCGCTCCAGGTGCAAGCAGCACATGGCAATCCAGGCAGAGCACAGCATCGCCAGAAGCATTTTTGAAAACTTGTTCGCGGGTTTGTGTGGTTCCAGTGCTTTCCGCGAACGGAATGTAGCGAGCTCCTATTGAGTGACAGAGATCGCGAGTAGCTGCACCGGCTGGAGTCGAGGGGCTATTATCGATAACAATCAATTCGTCATCGGGACGCAGCTCTTGGTGCATGCGCAACGATTGCAGGGTGAAATAGACGCCATCGAAATCTTCGAAGGTCGCCATACCGATGGTAAGTTTGGTAGACATTCAGTGGTTTCATAGGAATAAGTTCCCAAGGGCATCCGAGGTTATAGTGGCGGAGGCAATCCCGTCGTGGGACCGCCTAACGTTGTCGTCGTGGTTGTAGGAGCAGGTGGCGGTGGAATCGTGGTTGTTGTCGTCACGGCCACGCATGCACACGAAGCACAGCTCCACATGAATCCAGGGGCACACAGCGGCGTTGCACTACCGCTAGCACAACCGCATTCGATGTAAGGACATGGACAAGCCGTCGTGGTTGTGGTGGTCGTAGTCGTCGTAGTCGTCGTAGTCGTCGTTGTGGTGGTTGTGGTGGTTGTGGTCGTGGTAGTAGTCGTTGTTGTCGTCGTAGAGGTCGTGGTCGAGGTCGTCGTGGTACCGCTGCAAGGATCGGGAAGGCAATTACTACCTGCATGGAACACTCCACCGATGTCCGCGCAATAAGCACTCGATACCGGATAAACGCACGTACTGCCTGGTCCGGGATAACAGCAAGCTCCCATCACCGTCGTCGTAGTAGTTGTCGGTGAGATCGTCGTGGTGGTTGGAGTCGAATTGCAACCGACCGCTCGAACATCACAATCATTCGCTCCCAATTCTGTCGGTGGACCGATGCAACCACACAGCCCACACGAATTGACGATCAGTTGCCAGCCGTATGACACAGTGCTCCAGCGATATCGGCACGG
>JBILTA010000634.1:0-3453 GCA_044371785.1 Pirellulaceae bacterium
CACTGCGATCCAATGCGAGTTAGCAGGAACCTCTGTAGCAATAGTCTCCGTTCCCGATAACCATTTCACGCGAACTCGATCCGCTTGCTGGTTCTTGCCAATTCCAAGAATCAACTTCTGCTCATTGACCGCTTGATAACCACCTCCCGCGACCAATTGCCGAGTCCGTTTTTTGCCACTGCCCTCAACCTCAACAATGGTCCCGTAACCATCGCGGGGTGACCGAGTCCCCACGACCTCGATCGCTACATAATTGCCGACATCTGCTGAGTCGTTCTGCAATACGGCTGCCGGAGCGTCAACATGTGAAATGAGCACATCTTCTTTGCCATCTCCATTCCAATCGCAGGTGGCCATCCCTCGTCCCAAGTATTTTTCTTCGAAAAACGTACCTAATGTTAAAGCGCGTTCTTCTAAAAATCGGCCTTTACCTTGATTGCGAAAAAACTGAGCTGGCATTTTGAAGGGAACACTCTTGTACGTGTAATCATCCACATGGCCATTGGTCACCATCAAATCGGGATTGCCATCTAAATCAGCATCCACAAACTGAGCTCCAAAGCCGAGCATGCGATAACTGGGTGTGCGGATCCCGGCGGGATTGGTAGCATCTACAAAACCGTTCGCTTTTTGCAAATACAAAATATTGGCCTGATTGTAAAAGTTCGTAATGAACAAATCCAAACGTCCATCCCCATCCGCATCATCGACTGCGATCCCCATACAAGCTTGCGCGACCCCATCACGATCAAAAGCCACGCCCTCTAAAACCGCTCGCTCCACAAAACTCGCATCCGCAACTCCCCCGGAAACACTCCCCGATACGGCTTTCACTTTGTTGCGAAAATAGAAATTTGCGCTTTCATCATTGGCCACAAAAAGGTCGATTCGACCACTCTGAGAAAAATCCGCTCCCACCGCTCCTAAACCATAACCACCAGGTGCATGAATGCCCGCTTCACGCCCCTTTTCAATAAACGTCCCATCGCCCAAATTGATCCAAAGGCGATCTTGAGTCGGCGTGAATGCCGTTGGACCACAACCGCGCGGCGGTCCATCGGTCACACACAATTTCACTTTGTAGTCGTTCCCTTCGACGTAGGTTGCATCAAACAAATCAGGTAACAAATCGCCATTCACATCCACCATCAAAGTACTGGTCGTCCATTTCGGTGCAAGCAGCTTGGCTGACTCCGTAACATCCTCAAACGTTCCATCCCCATTGTTTCGCAACAAACGATTTTGCTCTTGGTTACCGATGTAAAGGTCCGAAAATCCATCGCAATCAAAATCACCAACAGCTAGCCCCGCTCCAAATTGACCATCAACGACAAACGCCAGTTCACCCACTTCCACATACTTCTCACCCAAGACATTGCGATAGAAAGCATCGCGAGCAAGTGCCACTGTTTTGCCCTCAGCAATCGAACCGCCCTGAGTCCAATAGAGATCGGGCCGACCATCGCGATCGAAATCGATAACACCTACCCCACCTCCCGTCGCCTTATTAATTGGAATTCCATCTAGCTTCGGATCCCGATCATTGGCAAACGTAAAGTCCACGCCTAGGTTCTGTGCCACGTTCTGCCACCGTGTCGCTGGCAACGCAGCGCCCGCTGAAAGCTCCCGACTGTCTGCTACGGCACTCCCCTTTGAACTGCTGACCTCCGGCAATGGCCACTTCTGAAAATCAATACCCGCTAATGGGGACAACTTCTCTACCGTCTTTAGCTTCACTCCCGCCGCTAAACCACGAAGCCTTTCGTACTTCGCCTGAGCCGTCTGATCTCCCTCACTGCGCCCGACAATCCAACGCTGCCAAGCAGCCGCTTCGATATATCGCCCAATCGACTCCAGCGTATCGGGAATAGTATCGATGCGGTCCTTTAGCGCGGCATAAACTTCGGGCTGGTCTTTCCGCGTATAGAGCTTGTGCGTCAATTGCTCCAGGTCATGCAACACCAACGATCGACTACTCATCTTCTCGGCATTGGCTGTATCACCAAAACGATTCAATAGTATGGCGAGCTGATAAGTTGCTGTACTGTTGATGGAATCACGCTGCAATGTCTCAGCGAAACAGCGAGCCGCAACCGGTTCGTTTTCCTGCTGTAAATACCACATACCTCGAGTCAACCAGACCAGTGGATGTTCGCTGGCTTTCTGTGGCAGATTCTTATTCCATTCCGCTAGGCCCTCAAAGTTGCGTTGTTGCAGAAGAGTCCAGCCCAACCAAGCCCAGGTATCAGGCAAATCTGGATTCTGCTTGAGCACGCCGCGGAGTATCGTCTCTGCCTCGGTCAACGCATTGCGATCGAAGGCCAATCGCGCATCGATAAGCCGAAAACGTTCGTTGCCGGGTGTAGCTAACGGAAACAACTCTCTACCTTTGGTGTCGCTAATGTAGAGACTAGAAAGTGTCATCAACACTAAGTCTTCTAATTCTGCTTCCCCAAATGCTCCCAGCCGCATCAAGTAGGGCTCACCTTCCCAACGCCGAGCTTGCAACGTCAAAATCAAGTACATCTGATAGTTGGCTTCTACCAAATCTTCCTTGGCTTGTAGTGCCTGCTTTAGATAACGCTCAACTTCATTAGCGTTGCCTTGTTGAAAATAAAGTTCGCTGCAGCGCAATTTGCAACGAGCACAGGCAACGTCTCCTTCGATCAACGGTGCTTCTTGATAAACCTGAAGCGCTTCCGAAACACGCCCAAGGCCTTCCAGAGCTTGCCCTCGCCACCATTGAGCTTGGGTGTTCTTGGGTTGAGCCGTAAGAATTTTTTGTGATGCCTCGAGCACCGCCTGGAAGTTACCCGATTCCAGGGAGGCTTGAATTTTTGCGGCCTGTTTCTCTGCGCTGACAGGCATCGGCCAGTTCCAGTAGGCCACAAGTGCTACCACGAGGCCTGCGACTAGTCCGAAAGATAGGGCGAGCTTGGACTTCATACAACGCAGGTGTTACAGAGAGGAAGAGGGATGGGGATAAGAGGAGACGAGCCCTACCCAAGTGTGTCACGGGCAGTCTCATTCTATTACACCCCTGTGCTCTGCGCAACATCCCGTCCCAATCTTTCGAGCGATTAGCGGGAAACGGAACACTCAGCAGACCGGAAGCCTCCGTGGATCACTGCCGAGCTTGATAGGCAGTAGGAGTTGTTGTTCTATTGGGAAGAGCAGGGTAGGGGAGGTGTCGCCCTAATGTGACAGCCAGTTCCTGTTGCTGCATGACGGACTGAGAATCTGGATTCGCTGTTGGGAAGGCTGTCAACCATTGCAGCACTTGGTAGCTATTGGCACGTGGGAGCAGTTCGGGAGCCACACCGGCATCTGCAAATGCAGGTCCATTGCCATCCGCCGCGATGACCCCAGTGATCACCATGCTTTCCGGTCCGATACGATTGGTCATGCCGCCACGTAGGGCTAAGCCCGCCATATCCCAATCGAAAGTACACA
>JBILTA010000635.1:0-3452 GCA_044371785.1 Pirellulaceae bacterium
TTAGGCTCAATTTGTTCATAGACATGAGCGCTATTTCGGCCCCCATAAGGATCGCCAGGAATCCCGTCCCAGTGAAAAGGGGCGGTGTCACGTAGCCCGCGCACCGGCATCGTCGAACGGGGCATGATCTGGGTACCGCCAGATACGATTGGTGTATCGAGGACCCAAAGCAATTGATCCGTATGACCATCTGGATGGCAACTAGCGCAGGAATAAGTCCCAGAGGTAGACGCTGATGCTGTGCTGAAAGCAATTCGTCCGCGCTTGATCGCCGGATGGGTTGGGTCTTGAAGTGCTATAGTTTTTATGTTGTTCGGTTGTGAGACATCGCTAAGATCGACAACCGAAATGGAATTGCTGGCGGCATTCAAAACCCAAGCGCGAAGCCTTCGGCTATTGGAATCTAACTCTAGTGCTAAGCCGTCAGGTACTGCTTCAACTTTCACGCGTCCTAATACATCTCCGGATTTGGTATCGACGGTAAAAAGGATGTCCGAGCTAGCTGCAGTTGCGATGAGCGTGGAATCGTCGGGACTTACCTCGATGGCAGATGGAGTGGCAAGAGCTTCTCCAGGTTTGGGATCCACAGGAGGAAGTGGCTCTAAGTCAATGAAAGTGGGGGATTGTACTGTTTCCTCGTGAATTGGCAGCTTGGTAATACGATTGAGAAAGGCTCGGTTTTCTAATTCCGCCAGGCCATGTTTTTTTGTTCCTGCGCGACCATTGACATCGTTTCTAGCATCTGTCTGAGCGATATAAACGGTTCCTTGGGAATCGACAGCCAATCCGTAAAGCAATGTTCCCAACGTCTGGGCTGTGGATATTAATTTGTCCGTTTCGGTGTCGAAGATGAACAGATCTCGATCTGGAACACGTGGGTGCTTTACGATGTCGACAACGTGTCCAAGGCTAAGGACATTATTGTTGGTAATGGAATGATCTACTGCATCAAACGTGATGAGCAAGTTATCGATCTGCTCCTTCGTACCCCCGGACAATTGCGTTTGGTTGTGGGACTCGAAAGGCATGACATACAATCGATTTCCGCGTACGATAATTGAGCGAGGGTCCTGTGCAGGTATGGAGAGAAAATTTGTAACTTGTCTTTGCTTCACATCGATAACAGCGACTTTATTCTCGGATGAAAGAGTAACATAGGCCTTTTGGTTATTGGCAAATGCAATGCCAACGGGCTCGTCAAATCGAGTAGAACGCGATGTCTTGTCGAACGACTGAATTGTTTCGACGACGTTTAGATAGGTTGGGCTATCGAAATGGGTGTCAATGACACTGATCGAGTCCGAAACATGATTGGCAACCCATAGCTCCTGCCCGTCGGGACGAAAAGCTAAGCCAACTGGCTCGATTCCAACATGCACTCGCGTTAGGAGTTTGTAACTCTGAGTATCAAAGACATCCACGGTCGCTGCGGGGGTATTGGTTACGAAGACTAAGTTTTTATGAATAACAATGGGGTGTGAGTGGGGGCTCATGAATGAGGGTTGCCCAGTCGATAGCGTCGAGGGGGTGTTATTTGCGGAATCGGGGGTTTCAATCGGATCCGCAGCGATTACCGGCAAAATGGTGTTTGCAAACCAAACAAGTAGCACTGCCTGGATAAAAACATTGATACAGAATGCCGTCCAGCGGCATCGGGATCTTCGACAGACGAAGGTTGCCTTATCTTCTGGAGTTGTTGTCATTTGTGCTAACCAATGATTGGGATGTGTAGAGGAAATTTCTTAGTCGTAATTTAAGGTAGTTCAACGTAGGCGGCATTTATTTGACGATGAGCAAGATCGTGAGACGAGGGGACAAGTTGCTGTAAAAAGATTTGCACTGTTTTCTCCGAGGGGACGATGCGAAAGTCGGTACTTGCGTAGCCTCCCCAGGAATATTCCAACGCCTTTCTTTGTTGCTTATCTTTCCCGATCGTGATTTCATTAATGGCGAAGCCCAGGCCAAATTGAAATACGGGAGATGTGATATCTTTCAGTTGGTCTTCGAACATTAGTTTGAGCGTGTCTTCTTTCAGAAGTTGTTTTTCATGGAAAGTTCCACCATTGACCAACATGGTGCAGAAGTTTGCGTAATCGGACTGAGTCGAAACGAGTCCACCTCCTCCAGAAAGAAACTGGAAACCGTTACAGAAAGGGCTAGTTTCCGACGGGTCAATAACCACTAGATTGTTTTTGTTTCGAGTATGGCAGGAAGAAAAACGATTGCGTTTCTCAGCTGGTACTTTAAAGCCCGTATCGACCATATCGAGTGGCTGAAAAATGGATTGTTCCATGAATTCATTCAACGGTTGATCGGACCAAACTTCTATCAATCTTCCTAGAAGGTCGGTACTGAAGCCATAAGTGAAATGTTCGCCTGGATGATGTAGAGCGGGGATCCGGGCCAACGCTTCTGCGGCTTGTTCGATTGTCATATCTGGCACAAACATCCCAGCAGGCCCGTGGTACTTAAGGTTTTCCTGTTCATAGTATTTTTTCACAGAAGCTTCGCCACCGTAGCTATAGCCGGTGGTATGTCGAAATACGTCTCTAACGGATAAGTCCCTTTTAGGTGGTACCAATTCGAAGCCGTTTTCGGTTCTTGCGAGAACCTTCATGTTACGAAAGGCTGGAATATATTTTGAAACAGGATCATCCAATTGGAATTTTCCCTTTTCCCAGAGAATCATTGCCGCAACGGAAGTAATGGGTTTGGACATGGAATAGATCCGGACGATCGTTTTTTCATTGAATGGCGTTTTCTTATCGAGGTCGCTATATCCTCCAATAGTTGAACGGTGAATGTGTCCGTTGTGAATCACAAGATGTGAACCACCTGCAATCCTTCTAGCTTCCACTTCTGTTTGTATAGTTTCGGATTCATTCGTCGCCACGATTTGGCTGTAGAGCGAAGTATTCAGAAATACAAGGTTAAGGGCAAGGAAAACACGAGTTGCGAATGAATCCATGATTATTTCCGTTGGTCATCGGATTGTTGATGGATATGAGTTAGCTATGCAATCAAATCCACGCTTAGAGTTACGGTTTATTGTTTGGAGATACCAGTTCAATTTCAGTAATTTCTAAACCCGCATCTTGGGCAATGGTGAGGGCATAGACATCAGTCAGTTCAAGTCCTTCGGGACTTGCGGCCAGATGCGGATGAAGGGGATGGAAATCAGAGAGCGGTAATTCTATCGTCCAGTAGTCTTGATTCGAATTTATTGAGCTGGCGGGAATGTCGATTTCAAATTTGCCAGCGAAGACCCCGTACATCTTTTGCGCACTGAAACCTAATCTTACCGTATGTGGTTTTTGGGTTCGTCCTCTGAAACGGATTTTTGAATCAGCATGAAGTAAGACCGGACGTTCGCTGCACCGCCATGCGGCAATGGCGGCTGCATAAAGCGTGACGTTTTCGCTTTCCGGTAAGGGCCAAAGTAGCGGGCTAGC
>JBILTA010000636.1:0-3451 GCA_044371785.1 Pirellulaceae bacterium
TTGTCAATTGCCGAAGATCGTGACCACAACGTTTGGATAGCCACCTATCGAGATGGCGTTTATAAATACGACGGCCTGCAGCTAAAGCTCTATCCGGTAATGGATGGTTCGAAAGTCGTGAATTTATTTACTGTGTATGTCGATCGCGAAGGTACCATCTGGTTAGGTACACACTCGCATGGCGTCTATCGCTTCAACGGAACGGACTTCGAACGATTTGAGCCCAAGTGATTGGGATTTACTAGCTACGAATTAAGTCACTCGTTGGAATTGTGGGAAGCTAAGTTCCTTGAGGTTTGAGACTTGAGGAGAGCAAGAAAGACTATCGGTCGGATGGGTCATTTAGCCCGTATGCCTAGGCGTACTTCCGTTTGATTCCCGATCTAGCCGGACCAAAGCGTATCAAATCGGTGAGTCGTGCAAAAGAGAGTCGTGGTCGGAAGGGGCGGGTTACGGCTGAGTACAATGGACTCGAGGCGAAAAATTGATGCAGCAGATTCTTAGTGTTTGAGTTATACCCACTTAGTCTAGTTGATAACGAGCGAACTAGTTCCAACTTTCAGTTAGTGACCATCGAATGGGTAGCATGAAAGAAGGCCACCCCAAGGGGAAACAAGTATTCAATGTTCCCGGACGAAATCGATTGTGCTTTTTGCCAGGCGACGGATACTCGCACTACCCTTGAACGGTATTTTTCTCGACGTTCATGATCTGGGCTCTGCTATTCGTTTGGCTTCCGAATTGGATTTTGAGTCAAGGAGCTGGTAACTGGAGAGGTTAGGCCCAGTTATTGCTATGCAAAAATGCCGGCTCAATCGCGCCGGCAGCTGCAGCATTTAAAGGATCGTTGTAACGAAGAAGAAATAACCGAGCAAGAACGGAAGGTACTGGCCGCGTTGGCAGAGCTGAGTAAACACCTTTCGCTCGTACGAGCAGCGGCTCTGGATCGATTGGGTCGTAAAACGTAGAAAGAATTCTTGGTCGAGGAGGATTTTCGCGAATTGTGTACTGCGAGTTTTTTTCGGCCAACATTTTATGACTTGACGCATTTTTCCGAAAATGACGTGCAGCGCCGGCTGGTTACAAAACGAGATTTGAAAAACATCAAACTGACGGTTTTTCCTTTCGTGTGGACTTTCGTGAAAATACAAGGTTGGGATTGTTTTAGCAATCTCTCGACGTTCATTGAGATGATCGAAAAGTGTCGGCACCATAGACTAAAGACGAAAGTTGTATTTTAGAAAAGAGAAACGAGCTTTAAAGATTTGGCGAACTTACATTCTTTGATACCGAACGCACAGAGCCAAAGAGATAGAAAAGTGCGGGAGTAACGATCTGATCTAAAACGGTTGATGCGATCATTCCACCAAACAACACAATAGAAAGCGGGTAAAGTATCTCCTTGCCTGGTTCGCCGTACCCGAACAACAAAGGAAGTAGTCCTACAAAGCTGGTCATGGCTGTCATCATTACAGGCGCGAGACGTTCGAGGCTGCCGCGAATGATCATCTCTTTTCCAAAAGGCATTCCCTCGACTTCCATCAAGTGTTGATAATGCGAGATCATCATGATGCCGTTGCGACCAACAATACCTATAAGCGTGATGAATCCAACCCAGTGCGCCACAGATAAATGGGTTGCCTGAATCCAAATCCATGGCCAGAGATACCACGCCTGGCCCACGAACTCCGAACTTTCTGGTCTATTCACGATCAGAAGTGCAACGATCGCGCCCAATGCGGCTAAAGGCACGTTCACAATCACCTGGAGTGCGGAACGCTGCGAGCCAAGTGCTTTTGTCAGCAGAAGGTAGACGCCGACGGTACTCAGCAGTGCGAATCCCCATAATCGGATCGTGGCCTGCTGCTGTGCTTCGAACTGTCCACTGTATTCGAGATAGTACTCGCCTGGCAGCTCATGTAGAGATTGCTCAACTGGTTGCAGATGTAGTTTGATATCGCGTACAACACTCGCCAAATCTCGCCCCTGGACATTGCAAAAAACGGCTACTCGGCGTTGAACATGTTCACGATTGAGGATATTGGGACCGGTCGTATCCAGGATCTCGGCAACTTGTGATAGTGCAACTTTCGCTCCGGAGGGCGTCTCAAGAATGGTCTCTTCTATAACATTTGGATTATGGCGTGCCTCTTCGTCATACCAGACGACCAGGCCAAAGTACTTATCCTCTTCGATGATCTGCGAAACGGTCGTCCCCTTAAAGGCCGTTTCCAGCACTTCCGCCACGTCACCCGGTGTAAGACCGTATCGTGAAGCCTCGTCGCGCCTGACTCGCATCTGGAGTTGCGAAATTTCAATCTGTGGCTCAATCTGTAAGTCGACGATTCCTTCGATCTCCTGCATCCGAGCCTGGATATCGTATGCCGCGGTGCGCAGTTCTCGCAGATCAGAACCAAATACTTTGACTGCGATCTGTGCCCGAATCCCAGACATCATGTGATCTAAGCGATGGGAGATTGGCTGTCCGATATTAACAGCAGCTCCCGGAATACTTGAAATACGATCTCGGAGGTCCGCAATCACAGCATCCTGTGCTCGACCTTGATATTCAAAACTCCAAAGATGGGCAATTGGAATCGCTCGCAGGGCAGTGTTGTGCCATCCCAACTTCTCTGTCTTGTGTTGAGCGATTCGCACTTCGAATTCTGTGTTGTTTACTCCCTCTGCATGCTCGTCCAATTCGGCGCGTCCGGTCCGGCGGGCAACCGAGAGAACCTCTGGCACTTCTAACAAGATGGCTTCAACGCGTCCGGCGATTCGTTGGCTCTCAGTCAGGGAAGTTCCAGGTTCGAGTCGCAGGTTGATCGTCGCTGTTCCTTCATTGAACGGAGGCAAAAATTCACCGCCCATCCAAGGCAGAGTTGTACAACTCAGTAGAACTAATATGCTTACCGTAGCGAGGACCGACCTTGGACGACTAAGCGTCCATCGCAGCAAACGTTCATCCCAGTACTTCAACCACCGCAAAATAATAGGTTCGCGTCGGTCGGCTAAGAACGGTGCGCGAGGTAAGAGTACACTTGCCAGTACAGGTGTGAAGGTTAATGAGACCACCAATGAGCACAATAAGGCAACGATGTAGGCAATACCCAGCGGTGCAAATAAACGTCCCTCGATTCCGGACATCATGAACAGCGGCAATACTACCAAGACGACGATGACGGTTGCATAGACAATCGAGTTACGAATCTCGCTCGAGGCTGAGAAGATAACATCCATGGCTGACTTCTGAGCATCCTGTGGCAACTGCTTGTTTTCACGAAGTCGGCGATAGATGTTTTCAACGTCGACTATAGAGTCGTCAACCAAGTCGCCGATTGCAACTGCGATCCCGCCAAGTGTCATTGTGTTTATGGTGATACCGAACAGGTAAAAGACGATAACGGTGAGCAATATTGACAAAGGCATGGACGACAATGAACTGATGCTT
>JBILTA010000115.1:0-11042 GCA_044371785.1 Pirellulaceae bacterium
TTTGGATCACCATCGGTTTTTGTTATTGCGAATTGAATCAAGTTGCGGAGTTCGGTTCGATATTGTTCGGCATCTCGACCGCGGTATTGGTTGTTGACGCCGATCAGTATGGTAACCATGTCATAAGAACGCTGGAGTTCACTTTCATCGATGGCTTTCTTTAGCTCGTCGGTGGTCCAGCCAGTTTTGGCTACAATCGTGGGTGCTGCGCAATCAATGTTCTCCTTCTTTAGTAACTGTTGCAGTTGATTAGGCCAACGCTCTGACTCTGCCACACTTTCGCCAATGGTGTACGAATCTCCTAAGGCAAGGATTTGGTGCGATGCGTCAGGAAGTAGTAACGCGGCGAAAAGTGGCAAAGCGAATGGTGGCATTGGGTTTGACTCAAACGAGTGGAGAATTGCATTCGGCGCTGGAAGGCGATCGCGCGAGAACTATGGGGTCAAAATATGGCGACCTTCTTCAAATTGTTTGTGGCAATCGTTGCAGTGGTTCAGCATTTTTTCGTAAGCGCCTTTGGCAGCTGCAAAATCCTTCTTTTTAGCTGCAGCAACGAACTCGCCACCAGCGTCGCGTGAAAGCTCGCTGTGCTTGACCCAATCGGCTTGATTCTCTTTGGGCAAGCGAGAAAGCAGGAGGTTGCCACCTTCGGCGAGGATCAATGCATCCGAACGTAGGGCTTTCCAAGCAGCATTGTCTTTGGGTTCCTGAGCCATCGCAACTTTGAGACGTTTGTAGGGGGCTTGAAAGACACCTTCCATGAAGTCATGCATGTTCACATCGATTGGCTTGACTGTGCCAGCCTCCATAGAAGATGTGTTGGCATTCACGCGCGATGCGAGCCAAGAAGGTAAGGCGATGCAGGCGGTTATCAGGGAGAGGAAGAGGAGCGAGAACAAAGGGGAACGCGTCATGGAGCACCTGGAATTGGTTGGATTTGGGACATTATTGGGTAAGGAAAACGGAGATTTTTCATTAGCTAAAGCGAAGTGTTTGGATTCGAAATCCTCTTTATTCGCAATCGCTGGACAGGTCGACGATCCAGTCACAAGTTTGAGAAAGCCCTCATTTTTCTTTAGGAACTAATCGTACTCGAATATTTATCGATTTAGAAGAATCCGAGTGGCCTCGTAGTGCTGTATTTTCCAATGAAAACAGCAGTGTCCTCTGTTTCGGGCGAGGATTTTAGGCCAAAATGGGGCTTGGATTGAACCTCCTGCCTTCACTCTCCGCACAAGGATATTTTGATGAGTCTGACACGACGTGCATTTCTCGATCGCACTGCCATTGCGACAGCGGCTGCGGCACTTGCGGCTCGTCCGTTTGAGCAAGCTGTAGCTCAGGAAGAGCAACCGAAGAAAGTTGGCCCCAACGATAAGATTCGGGTAGCTGTGATTGGTGTCAACGGGCAAGGTGGAGCTCACGTAGGCGAGTGGTTAGCGAATCCCGAAGTGGATTTAGTTGCCATTTGTGACGCAGATCCGAATGCATATCAGAAGCATGTGAAACGCTTCAAGGATATGCCAACGCCACCGCGTTATGAGCAAGACATTCGCAAATTGTTGGAAGACAAAACCATCGATGCCGTATCGATTGCAACGCCCAATCATTGGCATGCTCTGATGGCTGTGTGGGCGATGCAGGCAGGGAAGGATGTCTATGTGGAGAAGCCATGCAGTCATAACGTGCATGAAGGTCGCGTAATGACACAGTGGGCTCGCAAGCTTGGACGCATGTGTCAGATGGGCGTGCAGAGTCGAAGTATGCCTGGCATGCGTCAAACTTTAGAGTTTGTAAAAAGTGGTAAGATTGGCGATGTGAAAGTAGCCAAAGCGATCTGTTATCGACGTCGCGGTAGCATTGGAATGGTGGACACCGATGCGCCGGTCCCAGAGGGTATGGATTTCGACTTGTGGTGTGGACCTGCACCTAAAGTGCTCCCTAAACGGAAACGACTGCACTATGATTGGCACTGGGTGTTTGAAACGGGGAATGGTGACCTAGGGAATCAGAATCCACACGAGTTGGACAAAGCTCGTTGGGGGTTAGGCAAACAAGAGTTGCCCAAGAAAGTGGTCAGTATCGGCGGTCGACTCGGGTACATTGATAATGGCGATGTAGCCAATAGCCAAGTGAGCATCTTTCAATGGGATGACGCACTTTTGATTTCTGATGTGCGTGGTTTGGATATCAAAACCAAGATCACCTTTGGTCTAAAAGGTGGACCGTTCGATGGCGCTTGCAATATCTGGTATGGTACAACAGGTTATGCGGTCGGCCCAAATTACACTTCGGGAATCGCTTTTGATTACGATGGCAATGAACTTGGTCGCTGGAGTGGCGGTAGTTACCAAGCGCATTTTGTTAATTTTCTGAAAGCCGTTAAGAGTCGGGATTACAAAGATCTACACTTGGACATCGAAGATGGCCATCTTTCAAGTGCATTAGCCCATTTGGGAAATGTCTCCTATCGCCTCGGAAAAGAAGTCCCTTTAGGAACTCGCCCCAGTTTGATGTCCCAAGATAAATATGTAGTTGAAACTATGGAAACCTTTGAAGCACACTTGAAAGAGAATGGTGTCGACTTCAATGCGACGAAGTTATACCTAGGACAAGAATTGAATATTGACCCTGTTACCGAACTTTCTACCAGCGAAGAAGCAAATCAACTTTTTAAACGAAAATATCGAGAAGGATTTGTGCTTCCGGAGCTGGCTTGATTGTGAGCCAACAGTTCAATGGCCGAAATAGATTTTGAATTAGAGATTGAACGAGAAATCGAAATAGTCAAGTTTACCTTCCTTTTTTACTGCATGATGGGACCCACCTGATGAAGAGCGTTTACTGCACAATGATGAGCTTGGTCGCAGTGGCTGTAATGTCACTGTCGAACGTAGGTCAGGCACAAGATGGCGAATGGACTACTTTGTTCGACGGCAAGTCGATGGACAATTGGGAACGCGTTGGCAGCGAACAGAGCAAATGGGAATTGAAGGACGGCGCCATCGTTGGTACCGGACAACCTTCCATGTTGGTTTGTGTCGACGGCCCTTACAAGAACTTCAAGTATCGCGCCGAAGTAAAGATCAATGACAAGGGAAATTCTGGTTTGTATTTCCGAACCACTCGCAAACCTGGCTTCTTAGATGGTTACGAAGCTCAGATCGATAGTACCCATACCGACCCGATTCGAACGGGATCATTGTACGGATTCTGCCATGTTTATAAGCAGTTGGTGAAGCCCGATACTTGGTTTGTGTACGAGTTAGAAGTGCGCGATGATGTATGGCGCGGCCGTGAGATGACTCGCGTTAAGATCACGATCGACGGCAATGAGTTGTACGAATACATGGACTTTGCAAAGACCTACAAGGCAGGTCATTTTGCTTTCCAGCAACATGATCCAGGTAGTGTTGTTTCTATCCGCAAAGTACAAGTGTTGCCGCTAAAGGACTAGGTCCATTATTGTTAACACGCTTTCCATGAAGCCCAAGGAGCTCTAGCTCTTTGGGCTTTATTCTGTTTCGCTGAGGGAGTAGCGTTCTAGATAGCCGAAGTCTGAGAACTTGCCATCTTTAATTCCTGGTTGTCCTTGCATTCCGCCAAGATACACTGTCTTGCCATCTTGGGCAAAACGAATGGAAGTGATTCGCATTCCCGTTTTAGCTTGGCCTATCAAGCGTCCGTTGGTGGCGTCAAAGAAGCCAACATTCCAATTGCCACCACGCAAGCGACCACCCATGGCAAAATAAGCTCCTGAGGGGTGAAAAGCGAGAGCCTCCATTAAGCCCTCTCCAGTATCTTCGGCGTGCGATTCTTGGATTTTTTCGGGTGGGCTTTTCTTCCAATCAAATCGTTGCCAAAGTTGCTTGCCATTGCCGGCCATCGGATCTCGCATATCTCCCATGCCTGCGACATAGACCGATCCGCTATCCGGCGAGAACATGATGGCAAAGATTCCGCCGATGTAACAATGGCTCTTGATGATTCCCCAACTGGTGAAGGATGTTGTTCGCCATTGGGCTAGCTCTTTGCCCGATTCAATTTCATAAATGGCGATGTCACCCATTAGGTTAGCTGCGGCAACCAGTTTGGATTGTGGGTCAATGGTCACGCATTGCACAGAGGGTAGGAGGTTCCAGCCATGAACGCTTTGGCCATTTGTGGCATCGATTAACTTGATGGTTGGTTCCTCGCTAGGTAGCGGTGTGTAGTCTTCTGTACCGGCGAGATATTGTCCTGTTACGGAGACCAACCACTTTTCGTCGGGAGACAGGACCATTTGCCAAGACCAAAAGGAGTGGATTCGTTCGTTGAGGGTAGGCTCAAGTGGAATGTTGGTATCCGCACTCAGCATACGAAGTTGAATCGAACCATCGTAAGAGGAAGAGTAGAGTTTCGATCGATCGCTACTTAAAGCGATCGAGCTAGCGTAGCTTGTATGTTGACCTAGGAGGGTAGGGGAGGGTTTATCTCGATTGTTGTCCGGCGGGGGAAGTTCGAGAGTATACAATCCATCCATGCAAGCAGCGAACGCGCGTTGTTCATCTGCTTGGAGTGTAAAGTCCATGAGCCCCATCGGAAATGGATAGCGTCCTGTTTTCTTCAATTCCAATTTCATAATGTTCTCTCAGGCCAACAGTTCTGCGATGGGAGCGGCGTTTTGTTCTACGCGATGAAAGGTGGGGAATCCGGGCAGGTCATAGGTCTGATAGGGATCAAGGCCTAAAGCTTTGTAAATCGTGGCGAACAATCGTCGTTGATCGACAGGATTTTCGGCTACATCGACGCCGTTTTCGTCCGTTGAGCCATAGACGACTCCTGGCTTGATTCCGCAACCTGCCATTGCCATACTCCAAGCATTGGGATAATGATCGCGACCGCGAGCTTCATTGAGGTGTGGAGTTCGACCGAATTCTCCCATGATGAGCACTAAAGTATCATCGAGCATCGAGCGTTCCGAGAGATCGTGAATCAATTCGAAAACGACTTTATCAAGTTCTGGGACCAGCATTTGGTGAGTTTCATGATTGAAAACATGACAATCCCAAGGCATGCCATTAGCGACCATGACAAAGGTTGAGCCATTTTCGATGAGATGTCGTGCTAGGAGTGTGTGTAGACCAAAAGTACCTGGTCCATAGCGGCGTCGGTCAGCGTCCGGGAGGGCATCGATATCGAACAGGGGTGCTGCTTTCATCAGCCCTTTGACACGTTCGAAAACAGCGTTATACGACTTAACCGAAGCTTCTTGATGATCGTTAGTAAACTTCTTGCTTAGGAAAGAACGAAGTGCTTCTCGATCAGCATGTTCCAGTTCCGATAGGTCTTCAGGAAGTGCTACATTTTCGATCTTATACTGCCCGCCATAGCGGACTGGTCCGTATTCGGCGCCTAACCAACCAGCCCAATTGCCCGCCTTGAAGGCACGAAACTCATTTCCTTCGGGGCAGGGATCGAGCAACACAAATTGTGGTACGGGATGCTCAAGTTGGCCGAACTGTTGCGCGAGGACGGACCCTAGCAAGGGTCGGGTAAAGGGAGGTCGTGGTGGTTCGCCACGCGTTAATAAGTCGATCGCTTGTAAATGCTCATTCTGATCCGTTTTCATTGAGCGAACGACGGTGAGTTTATCCAGGATGCTCGCGCACTTGGGCATCAACGAACTGACATGGACACCGGGAATCACGGAGGGGATAGAGCCAAAAGGCCCACTGGTTGGGCGACCAGGTTTTGGATCCCAAGTCTCAAATTGGCTTGGTGCACCGCAAAGCCAAAGGAGAATACATTTTTTGCCCTTTTTCTGAGCCTCTTGCGCATAGGCTGGCAGAGTGAATAGGCCTTGGAAGCTAGCCACCGAAGCAGCGCCGGCCAAGCTACCTTGCAGGAATAGACGTCTATGCAAACGATGGTCTACATGCCCATGAGTGGATCCAGATGCGCAAGGTTGTGCGAAATAATGCATCGAAGTCTCTCGGTCGCATTTAGTGATTGAATCGAAACTCAGGCGAAGTAATGAGAGCCCAGGCAAGGTCTTCTACGAGCTTGGCGCGAGGGCGGGTGGTATTGGAGAGATGATTGATACACTGCAGCTTTTCGTCTTCAGAAGGAGCTCGCTGCAGAATGGACATAAATAGGCCAACAGCAATTTGTGCCGAATCGGGGGCTGCTGTCAAACGTACCAGTAGTTCTGACTCCTCAACGGATATAAACCGATTGACGAGCGGGCTATTGCTGAGCATCAAGCCTTGGCTCACATTGGCCAAGCTCTCTTCGGTGAGCACATCAGGAAAAAGTTGGCTGAAAGCGATGCGATTGTCCAAACTATAAAATGCTTCCTTATTCTTTAACTCTAAAGCGAAGTCGATGGAGCGAAAAAAGACTTCTGCAGTGAGTGGCTTGGCGATAGACGAAGCGAAGGAGGCTGGATCCTGCGGAGGTGGATTGCTGGATTTCAATTGATACGCTTCGCTCAAGGCGATGTTGCGCAGGAGGTGCCTTAGTCGATATCCTGAGCGTTCAAAATCGCGGGATAACCATTGCAATAACTCGGGGTGACTAGCGGGGTGAAAGGAATCCATCGCGTCGACTGGATGGATCAGTCCGCGTCCCAGCATATGTCCCCATAAGCGATTGACCATCGCTTGAGCGAGAAGGGGATGGTTCTTGAGTACCCTTTCCACAAATTCCGCGCGTCGCGAGAACTTTGGAATACGCGGTTCTCCTTCGTTGCCTGGAACATAGAGATCGTCGCGATCTTCTTCTTTGGTCTCTTTGGCAGGACGTGTTTCAGCGATGACGTCCGTGCCGAGAAAGATCAGTTCGTTCGGAGCAGAAGAACCACGTATGTTGGCGAATTCCGAGAAGCCTCCAATGGCCGATTCGGCAATACGAGGCCCCTTGGGGGTGTCGACATTGGTACTGCGATTAAAGAACGCAGTTAACCCCCAATAGTGCCGCTGAAGAATTTCATCTGCAAGAGGGTGATCGTGACACTGAGCACAATCGATACGAACACCGAAGAAGTCTCGGGAGATCGACTCGGCGATTTCTTGATAATTGTTCTTGCGTGAATAAAGGTACCATATTGCTCCTTTTTGATTCTCATCGGTGGGCCGAGCCAATAGGATTTCTGCAGCAACTTCATTCCAAGACCGATCGTTTTGTACCGTCGACCTCAGATATTGAAACCAACCAACGCTCTCCGCTTGCCGAAGTGGTCCAGCTTCTTTGCGGCCTATAAACAAAGCATGCAGCAACTCGGCTAGGTGGACGGCATGCTCGGGCGAAGTAAGCAAAGTATCGATAAGCGATTCGCGTTTATTGCTTTGCGTTGTTGCCAGAAACTGCTGTAGCTCCAAAGTTGTCGGAATTCTTCCGATTAGATCCAAGTACAATCTTCGCGCAAATTGCGCGTCGTCGGTTTTCGTTGCGGGAGTGACGCCTCGCTCGCCCCAACCTTTGGCGATGGCAAAATCAATGACTAGGTGGGCTGGAAGATTGGCAGGATAACTTTCGCTGTCTGATGGGGTAGTGGATTTCTTCGTGTCAACTTTCCAAGTATCAAGGTTGGCTAACGTCCCCAACTCCTGGAGAAAGTTCTTGAGCGTTGCCATCTCAGTTTCAGCAAGTTGCCCTTCAGGGGGCATGTGCGACTCAGCGTTGGGAGCCAATACTTTCAGAAGCAGACTTTCGGCGCTATTCGCTTGGTCAAAGACCTGGCCGCTTAAACTGTTGCCGAGTAGGCCACGAATCGATTCCAAATTCAATTGTCCGGAACTTTTCGATTCATTGTGGCACTTTAAACAGTGTGTAGAGAGTATGGGACGAATATCTTTCTCCCAGCTCTGTTGGATAGACTCTGGCGTAGATTGGCCATAAGAAAATGGTGTAAGAGTTAGTACGAGGACGAAGACGCAGCAAGATGATGGGATGGGAAGAAATGCGTTCATCATAGACGGGGGTGGCCGGGCATATGGGCTAAATTGGAGGGGCGGTTCAGACTATCGTCTTTGTTGAGACGTTTCAATACTACTCACGTTCACGGGCGTGGGATCGCAACGACTCTTCGAACTTTTTCTGGAGCTTACTTTGGTAGCGATAAGGATTGGTGACCATGACAATTTTTCGACTTGGTTTGGGGCCTGTCAGCGATCGATAAACCCGCATTTTGCTATTGTCCAGGCATTGTGCCATTTTCGGGACCAAGCTGATTCCATGATTCAAGGAAACGAGTTCTTGTACCATGGCTAGTTGGCTCGTTCGTTCCACAGATACTGGATGAAAGGACTTTTGCCGACAGAATGAGAGGATATTGTCGGTGAGGCAGTGAGCTTCCCCTAGCAACACGAAAGGAAGGCCTTCGATATCCTCCACTCGAATAGATTTTTTGTCGGCCAAGGGATTAGTAGCGGCCATCACCAACAACAACTCTTCCTCAAACAAAGGCTCGACTTTGAGATAGCGTTGTTCAATTGGAAGGGCAGCGACTGCGACATCGATTTCGCCATCGATCACCTTTTTCAGCAGTCGCTCGGTCGTCTCTTCTTGTACCAACACTCGCGCTTGGGATTGGTTTTGTTGGAACTCCCGGAGGCGCTCGGGTAGAAAATAAGGGGCAATGGTAGGAATGGCGGCGACTCGCAATCGTCCCGAAGTTCCATCATCAATCAGTTCATCTTTAGCATCTTCCGCCAGACTGACAATTTGCCGTGCCCGTGGAAGAAGCAACAGTCCGGCATCGGTGAGCGAGAGTTGTCGAGTGCGTCTTTCGAATAGAGGGCGTCCCAATTCCTCCTCCAGTCGTGCGATAGAGCGACTAAGGGCAGATTGGGAGAGGAAAGCGATTTCGGCAGCGCGGGTGAAATTGGCTTGTTCGGCGACCAAAAGGAAATGGCGAAGTTGGTCGAGTTCCATAATTCGCATTTTATGAAAAAGGTGGGGTAGACGAAACTTGCGACGACCCATGCGTCTCGTGCAGTGTAGCTGCTGGTTCTATGCAGTTTGTTCATTATACTTGGATTCGGAAAACGCGACAAATTGAATCTGCCTCAAGGAAGACTGGCTTTTCCAACGGTTACAAGATCTTGGCGATGAGACGGAGTTTTTTTGGGGTGCGACAAAACGCTCCATGCGCGTCATTGCATGTTAGAATTGCGACCTTTTTGTACGGATTTCCCTAAAAAGAAGTAGAAAATGAATGCCAGCATAAATAAATTTGCTAAGGGTTGGTTGACGACAATAGCATATCGGGGATAACTTGTGGCGTATAAAGCTCCCTCGTTGTATGCTTAAAGGCGTCTTGTAGGATTTAGATCGAAAAGTTTGGGAAAAACTGCCCTTTTTGCGAAATTCCCCGAACTAACCCACTCTTTAGAGGAATAAGAATGAGTTCTGTTCAATTTTCAACACGCCATTTACTCGGGCTGTTGCTTGCATTTTGCTTTATGGCGGTGTCGCCTGGCTGGGCCATGGGATTCCAGCAAGGCCTAGATGAATCAACGATCGCCTTCTCTCCCGAGGAGGTGCATGAAGGCGGGGAAGCCAACTTGGTGCTGCCCGACTTCAATTCGACGCAGATGATGGGGATGTCACCACGAACACTTTTGCTCGGGGGTTTGGTGATCAGTGGACTTGGTTTTGTTTTTGGTTTGGTGTTCTTCTACCAACTCAAGAATCTTCCCGTTCATAGTTCCATGAGAGACATTTCTGAGTTGATCTATGAAACTTGTAAGACGTACCTACTGACGCAAGGAAAGTTTCTACTGATTCTGTGGGTATTCATTGCGGTAGTGGTGGGAGTCTACTTCGGCAAGTTGGTGCCATACAAAGGCGGTAATGGGTTGCCGATCGATCGAGTTGTAATCATTCTGCTGTTTTCGCTGGTTGGAATCGCTGGAAGTTACTTCGTGGCGTGGTTTGGTATTCGCATCAATACGTTCGCGAACTCGCGAACTGCTTTTGCCAGTTTGCGAGGGAAGCCATTCCCTTGTTACGAGATTCCGTTAAAGGCTGGGATGAGTATTGGCATGTTGCTGATCTCGGTCGAGTTATTTCTGATGCTTTGCATCTTGTTGTTTGTTCCACGCGAATATGCTGGTGCGTGCTTTATTGGTTTTGCGATTGGCGAATCGTTAGGAGCGGCCGCATTGCGAATTGCGGGGGGGATTTTTACCAAGATCGCGGATATCGGTTCGGACTTGATGAAAATCGTATTCAAGATCAAAGAAGACGATGCGCGTAATCCAGGCGTGATTGCGGACTGCACGGGCGATAACGCGGGTGACTCGGTTGGACCTTCGGCTGACGGTTTTGAAACGTACGGCGTTACCGGAGTTGCCTTAATCACGTTTATTCTGTTGGCATGTGAGACTCAGGTACAGGTTCCATTGTTGGTTTGGATTTTCTTGATGCGCGTGATGATGGTGGTGGCCTCGGCCGCTTCCTACTTGGTCAATGCTCAACTTGCAAAGTCGAAATACAAAAATGCGGATAACATGAATTTCGAACAGCCTTTGACAGCGCTCGTATGGATCACTTCGATCGTGTCAGTCGTTCTTACTTTTGTGGCTTCGGCGATTCTGGTTCCTGGCCTCGGTGGTGACGATAGTTTGTGGTGGAAACTTTCGGCTGTGATCACTTGCGGTACATTAGCGGGTGCGATCATTCCCGAATTGGTGAAAATCTTTACTTCGACGGAATCGAAACACGTGCGTGAAGTGGTTACATCTTCACGCGAAGGTGGAGCTTCGTTGAACATTCTCTCAGGACTTGTGGCCGGTAACTTCAGCGCCTACTGGTTGGGCTTGGTGATTGTTGGGCTGATGGCGATTGCATATTGGATCAGTACGATGGGCTTTGGCGAGATCATGAAAGCGCCAGCGGTTTTTGCATTTGGATTGGTAGCTTTCGGTTTCTTGGGTATGGGGCCTGTTACGATCGCCGTTGATTCTTACGGTCCGGTAACCGATAACGCACAGTCAGTATTCGAGTTGTCGATGATTGAACAAGTTCCGGGTATCGAAAAGGAATTGCAAACGCAA
>JBILTA010000637.1:0-3445 GCA_044371785.1 Pirellulaceae bacterium
TCTTTTCTTTCGGGCTTCTGCATTGAACTGAGCATTTCTTTGCGAGCGGTATTCAATTTCTTTTCAGCTTCTTCTGCGGAGATTTTACCTGCTTCCACGGCCGCTTTCAGATCCGCTTTGATATCGCCAAGGCGTCGCTCGATTGCTTCCTTGTCCGATGTTTGACGTGCGCGGCGGAGTACATTGAGCATCAATTCGGCTTCATCGGGCGAGAGTTCACCAGCCTTCAGCGATTCTCCCAACCGTTGTTTCACAGATTCCAGATCTTGAGCGTAAAGCAAGTTGTTTATGGGGGCGATTGCTAACAGAAGCATTGCCGTGGACCCACAGGATTTGACGAGTTTTCTGAAGTCAAAAGTCATTGTTATTTCCACCTTGAGATTATCAATCCGTATCGATCAACCGTTGCCACTACCAGTGAGCAAAACGTTCTTTCGACCGAGATAGATTGCCTCTATGTTTGCTGAATGTTTTCAAAGGATATGATCGGATACTTTGTATCCTTTAGCAACCCCCGGAACTTGGTGGATAACTTGCTAAGCCTTGGACCTCTAGATCTAGTTCCAGCGAAGACAATAAGCATTGCTTTTGTCGTTCACTTGATCATGAAACAAAGACTTAGTTTTCGTTCAAAGCGAGCATCTAAATGAGAAGGTACTGCGCGGAACTTGCACCTTTTTATATGCGGTTCCCAGAAGAAATGTATTCAATACGCACGCTTGCTTTTCGAGTGGTCGCGCCTTGGCTTTTGGCATTTAAGCCCGATGTACTTCTCCATGCCCAAGAAACCCAGCCCACTGCAAAGCCTAGCAGCATTGTCGCGGAGCTAAAGTTTAAAACAGAGAAAGTTAGCCTCGAGGTTCACGGAATATGAACTAGAGCTTGGATAGCTCAGAGTGGTAAGCTTCCCGCTATCAATCCCGTTTTTGTGAAGGTGGGTTACAAGCAGGTGACCATCGATGAATCACTTTATACAGGGTTCGCTTCAGTTCAAATCTTTCGTATGCGCGAGCCTTCGATTTGGTAGCGCGATTTGGTTTGATGCCAAGGGAGCAGAGCCTAGTGCTTGATGTTGGGTAGGGCAGTATTAGGCAGCTGCGTATGCTCGCGTTATCAGGCATTGAAATAACCGCTGTTGATGTCGATCCGTTGCTTCCAGTGATCTATCATGATGCGGCAGGATTAGTTGCTACGGGGAAGGTTCGGATACTGAATGGCTATTTTTCAGCCGATGCATCCTTGTTCTCTAACCGGGTAAGGGTTTCGGTCCTTTTATCTCCAAGAACACATCAAAGCGTAGTTACATCCACCCTGCCTATAAACCCGCAAGTTCGAAGCATATCATTCATTTAGGGGTGACCGATGAAACTGATCTTAAGAAAGTTGCCACGGCGCTTAAGCCGGGCGTTTTTTTAAGTTTCAATTTCCGTCCCCCTAAAGCCCCGACGAAAAGCCCTATATCCCCGCATCAGTTGGCGAATGCCCCTGTTTGCAAGCTCAGCTTCTTCAGGCGTGTTTTGAGATTCTCGCGTAGGTTATTGTCGATGACAAACCGGCGCGTGAACCAAGAAAGATGTTAAGCTGGGATCAAACGGGGGTGAATTAAAAACGGATTTATTCGCTTCCTACACGATCGCGAAGTGAGAATAGAAACGAATGGGGTTTGGGTGGAGTTTGATCACGAATTATTCTCTCTCTTTTGGAACTATCTCTTTCGATAGTCGAAGATTTTCGAACCAGTATAAACCTGACTTGCCTGGGGTAACTAAATCAACATCACCATCTTGATCCATATCGGCTACCGCCATTTGTAATCCGGTTCCCGCAGAGCCACGGCGGAAGTCT
Source organism: Pirellulaceae bacterium (assembly GCA_044371785.1). Taxonomy (GTDB): domain Bacteria; phylum Planctomycetota; class Planctomycetia; order Pirellulales; family Pirellulaceae; genus JAFLCP01. The sequence continues at coordinate 1,846 of JBILTA010000637.1, forward strand.
TTGAGCGCATCGCGTTGTTCAGGATTCAATGGAGCCGCGGGAGCAGGTTCGCCTCGATAGACGACCGATTTGATCCAAGCCGACTGGTTTCGATCATATTTGTAAATGTGAATACACGGCTCGTCTGTAGCACCCTTTTCACTTGCATGTGCATAAATTCTTTTCCCGGTAGCAAATTCAGATTGGCCATCGCCATCAAAATCTGCAAGATGCAACGCATGAACTTGAGAAAAGCTAGTATCGATATCCTCCTTCGTCCAAACCCGCTCTCCTTTTTCATTCTTGCTTTGCTTGAGACAATACAATCCGTAATCATGCCCCATCCCCCAGACGATATCTGTATCGCCATCACCATCGAAATCATGGCCAAGAATCTCTATGCTGGCCGTTCCCAAATGGAAGTCCGTGTGATAGACCCATTCGCCAGTGCGTTGTTGCGGCTGTTCATACCAACCATTGGGAGTAATTAGATCGATTCGCCCATCTTGATTTACATCACCATGTCCAATTCCATGTCCAGCTCCAGCTGGTGAGAGCAGTGTCTTCTTCCATTGCACCGAAGGTTGTTTTGCAATCAGCTCGTATAAGCTAACTTGGCCGCCAACGTTGGGAAGGAAGACCGGCGTGCCATCTTTAAAGAGATCGACTAGATAGCCAGTCTCCATGGAACCCGGTGTGTCAATCAAGTGCTCGGTCCAACGCAATTTTGGATCCTGGGGTTGTTCAATCCAAGCGATCTTTTTACTGAAGTAGGCACAGGTAACTATGTCGGTACGTTCATCGCCATTGACATCCAGCGGCGCGTCGGCAAAATCTTCGTGATATTGGGGATTGGTTCCCTTGGGTACGTCGCGCACCTTGTGCATCACCCAATCCGGTGCCGCATACCATGCGTCGCCGCAAAAGATATCCAAATCACCATCGCCATCAAAATCGGCAACACCTGCAGCTTCGTATGGTGATTGATCATTCACCGTATGCTTCTTCCATCCATTGGCCTTGCCTTGGTCGAGCAACTCAGAACATGGGGCCGGATGACCTGCCCAAAAATTAGCCACGAAAACCATCAATAGAAACATAAAGGTCCGCACGAAACTCTCCCCGATGCAATTTGGTTGCAAACGCCTGGCTTATGCAGTGATCTATGGAAAGGAAACTCTATTTTGACGATACCGCAAAACAACCACACATCATAGAGAGTTTTGTACGATGTCCGCTAATCTTCCGTAAGATTATTGGTAACCATCCAGGCGTTCGAAGGTTGCTGACCATGCATTGCGTAGGAAGGGTCTGAAGACCTCTTCCTACGCGGCACGTTGAGATTGAGACGGGAAAGAAGAGGGAGGGGTTAAATGGAGAGGCTCTCCTGCTCACCTTTCTGAATTTTCCTCTCTCGCAGTAGCTGACCATGCGTTGCGTAGGAAGGGTCTGAAGACCTCTTCCTACGCGGCACAATGAGATTGAGACGGGAAACAAGAGGGAGAGGTTAAATGGAGAGGCTCTCCTGCTCACCTTTCTGAATTCTCCTCTCTCGCAGTAGCTGACCATGCGTTGCGTAGGAAGGGTCTGAAGACCTCTTCCTACGCGGCACGTTGAGATT
>JBILTA010000638.1:0-3442 GCA_044371785.1 Pirellulaceae bacterium
CAAGGTTCGTCAGTGGAGCAATTCAATGTGTTTGGCAGTGCAGTATGGCGCGACTAGATGGATCGTGTTAACAAGGTGTCGTGGGTTGCGTACAAACGTACGTGTTCGGTTGGGTTCGCATTGTCTGGGCGACGAATGTTGTGGCGGGAGGCTAGACCTCCCGCTGCAAAGTTCGTCCGTGGAGTAATTCAATGTGTTTGGCAGTGCAGTATGGCGCGACTAGATGGATCGTGTTAACAAGGTGTCGTGGGTTGCGTACAAATGTACGTGTTCGGTTGGGTTCGCATTGTCTGGGCGACGAATGTTGAGGCGGGAGGCCTAGGCTGCCCGCCGCAAAGTTCGTCCGTGGAGTAATCCAATGTGTTTGGCAGCGCAGTGTGACGCGACTGGATGGATCGTGTTAACTAGGTGGCGTGTGGTGCGTACAAATGTACGTGTTCGGATGGGTTCGGATTGTCTGGGGGACGAATGTTGAGGCGGGAGGCCTAACCTTCGGCAACGGGCTAAACGACTCTCCCGCTCGAAAAGTCTACCCTGGTGGCTCTTCTGCTCTCCTGCTCTAATCTTTCTGTTCTCGCGCGGCGAGGCCTTGCGTAAGCAGGGACTGAAGTCCACGTCTTACGCAGTGTGCGAATTCGGTGAAGGTAACAGGTAATCTATGTTATTACGTAAAGAGATAACACAATGACTTCGACTCCGGCTCGGGTTGAGTCATTTTATTCCGCAAAGACTTGGGTTTCACCAGACGCGATCACTCAACTTCGTAATGCAGCTCAACTCCCTGGTATGGAACGAATTGCTGCCATGCCTGATATTCATCCTGGCGCGGGGAGTCCAGGAGGCGTTGTCTTTGCGAGTCGCGGCATCATCTATCCCAAGTTGATTGGCGGCGACATCGGCTGCGGTATGCAGCTCTGCCGAACGTCCATCGAAGCTCGCGTCAATGTGCGACGACTTGCCGATTCTCTAGGAAGCATTGACGATGTTTGGGAGGGAAACGCCACCGAATATCTCAGCTCTCATCACATCGCATTACCAGCATACGAACGTGTCCTCGGAACTATCGGCGGTGGGAATCATTTCGCGGAGCTGCAAGTGGTTCATGAAATCCATGATGCGCCCACCTGCCAAAGCTTAAACATCGATACCAAGAAAGCTCTACTGCTGGTCCACAGTGGTTCACGAAGTTTCGGACAAGCCGTATTACAACAACATGGTTCCAGTATCGAACGTCAAGGGCTCGATCCCGATTCGGCAGCTGGGAAAATGTATCTTGCCGAACATCAACGGGCTGTACAGTTCGCAAGAGCCAATCGCGGTTTGATCGCACAGCGATTCGCCGAACAAACTGGTAGCGAAGTTGATCCCATGTTGGACCTTTGTCACAACTACATGGTGCAGCATATCGACGAGCATGGGCCGCTCTGGTTACACCGGAAAGGGGCGGCTCCGGCGGACCAGGGGTTAGTGGTGATTCCAGGCTCGCGCAGTTCTTTGAGTTATCTAGTGCGACCCTTGGGTGACGGTGTCGCCAATCTCCATTCACTCGCTCATGGGGCGGGTCGAAAAATTTCGCGATCTCAAAGCGATGAAAAGTTCGGCCAACTCTCTGTTGAAGAACTCCGCCGGCCACGCGATAAATCGATTGGCCTCGATAACCTCGTCATTTGCGAACAGCGAAATTTATTGCGTCAAGAACATGGCAAAGCGTATAAAGATATCGAGCGGGTCATCGAAGATATGAAGTCGTTTGGAATGTTGGAGATCGTGGCCACTTTTCGGCCCATTTTGACCTACAAAACCCGCAGTGACAGCGACGATGGCGAAGGTTGATTTTTCTGTTAAGGTTCATGGACTGGGAGCACACTCAGCATGAAGTTGTGGCTATACTGCTGCCACATGACCTATAGATTTACGGCGGAGAAAGGCAATGCAGATGCAGATTCGAATGGGGTGGCTGTCGATGCTGGCGGTTGTCCTACAAGGCTTCTTGATGACCCAAGGTTCGTTTGGACAAGACGCTGTTTCCGCAACTGTCGCGGATATGGATCCTGTCCCGGCAGAACCCAAGCTACGCTACTGGAAAGGAAATATTCACACCCACTCCTTTTGGAGTGACGGGAACGATTTTCCAGAAATGATCTGTGAATGGTATCGAGTTCGCGATTACAACTTTTTGGCTTTGACCGAACACAATGTCCTAGCCGCAGGACTCAAGTGGAAAAAAGTTGCTGACGTGGAGAAACGAGGTGCTCCAGATGTCGTGACAAAATATCGCGCTCGGTTCGGCGGCCGTTGGGTTGAAACCAAAGGAGTTGCCGGCTCGCCCGATGAAGAGATTCGTCTGAAGCCGCTCGATGAATATCGCTATCTGCTGGAAGAGCGTGGAAAGTTCATCCTCATACCTGCAGAAGAAATCACCGATAGCGCTGAAGGTAAGCCCGTACATATGAACGCGACGAATATCGGTGAGGTCATCAAGCCCGTCGGCGGGCCTACGGTTCGTGAAGCGATGCAGAACAACTTGCGCGCGATCATGGAACAAGAAAAGAACCAAGGTCGTGAGATCCTGCCACATGTGAATCATCCGAACTTTGGCTGGGCAATTACTGCGGAAGACCTGGCCTCGGTCATCGCTGAACGCTTCTTCGAAGTTTACAACGGTCATCCTGGTGTTAATCACTCAGGCGACAAGTCCCGCATAGGAGTCGAAAAGATGTGGGACGTGGCCAATTATATCCGTCTCACCAAATTGGATGCTCCCCTGCTCTACGGTGTAGCCACCGATGATAGCCATGAATATCATGGCAAGCCCGGCAGTCGACCTGGTCGCGGTTGGGTGATGGTGCGCTCCGAATATCTGACCCCCGAGCATCTTATTCGCGCCATGAAGGAAGCGGATTTCTATGCATCAAGTGGCGTAACTTTGCGAGATGTTCAGTTCGATTCGGCCAGCAAGACATTGCGAGTCGTCATTGAACCTGATGCCAATGCCACGTATCAAACTGATTTTATCGTATCGAAGAAAGGTGAAGATGCAACCAAAATTGGAATCGTCGCTTCTTCAGCAAACGGTTTAGAATCGAGTTATGTTCTGCAGGACGATGACTTATATGTACGAGCCCTGGTAACTAGTTCGCTCAAACCGGCTGATCCGGTTTGGGATGAGCAGAAACAACAGGCCTGGACTCAACCCTTTCGTGTGGAGAGCAAATAGCTATGAAAAAAGTTTTGATCATTGTTGGTGATGCCACCGAAACTCTCGATACGATGTATCCCTTCTATCGATTGATCGAAGCGGGAATGCAACCTGTGGTGGCTGGTCCTGAAAAGAGAAAATATCAGATGGTTTTGCACGAAGTGAAGCCGGGTTGGACAATCACCAAAGAATGGGAAGGTTACACGATCGACGCGGATATCGCTTTTCGCGATGTGAAACCAG
>JBILTA010000820.1:0-3439 GCA_044371785.1 Pirellulaceae bacterium
CACCCGCTCCTGGGTCCCCAGCAGGTTGATCGCCACCGGCATCGGCGAGCCGATGACGTTCTCAAACAGCAATGCCGGTCCCCCAGCTGCCAGCACCCGGTCGGCGATCGCCGCCAGCTCGAGATCGGGATCGACGGGCGCCGTGATCCGGCGCAACTGGCCGCGGGCCTCGAGCAGCTGCAAAAAGCCGCGCAGGTCGCGCCGTGATGCCTTGCTCAGATCGGTGGACACCATCGGCCGTGGCTTGCGGTGCCTACTGTGACGCACCTGCCGCGGCGGCCGCGAAGCCATGCAACTGTCCTATTTCCACACCTCTGAAGCGGTGCCGCAGGTGGTACCGGTGGCCGAGGGCGGCCCGGACGCAGCCGTGGTGATCGACGTGCTGCGGGCCACCACCACGATCGCCTGGGCCCTGGAGAACGGCGCCGAAGCGATCCAGGCCTTTGCCGACCTGGGCGAGCTCGACGCTGCCGCGGCCGCCTGGCCTGAGGCCCAACGGCTGCGGGCCGGCGAACGGGGCGGCAAGCGCGTCGACGGCTACGACCTGGGCAACTCGCCCCTGGCGGTGACGCCCGATGTGGTGGGCGGCAAGCGCATCTTCATGAGCACCACCAACGGCACCCGCTCACTGGCGGCGGTGCGGGAGGTGCCGCTGCTGATGACCGCCTGCCTGCCCAACCGCAGCGCCGTGGCACGGCGCCTGGTGGAGCAGGGCTGCCAGCGGGTCTGGATCGTCGGCAGCGGCTGGGAGGGGGATTACTCGCTCGAAGACAGCCTGGCCGCCGGGGCGGTCGCCTCGGCCGCCACCGAGCTGGCGGTGGCGCCCCATGTGGGCGTGCGCTTCGGCAACGACGAAATGCTCGCCGCCCTGGCCCTGTGGCAGCAGTGGCACCACGACACCGAGACCTGCCTGCGGGCCGCCAGCCACGGCCAGCGCCTGATCGGCATCGGCAACCACGACGCCGACTTTGCCTGCTGCGCCGCCGTCGACAGCCTGCAGATCGTGCCGCTGCAGGCTGAGCCTGGGGTGCTGCGTCAGAGCTGAGCACGTCTTCTACAGTTCGGCCCAACACCAATCAGGAGGGGTGGTGAGCAGTTTTCTGGCCGCTGCCGTGCAGCTCACCAGCACCCCGGATCCGGACGCCAACCTCGCCGCCGCCGAAGAACAGATCGAGCTGGCCGCGCGTCGGGGCGCCGAACTGGTGGGCCTGCCCGAGAACTTTGCGTTCATGGGCGACGACCAGCAACGCCTGCAGCTGGCGCCCGAGCTGGCCGAGCGCTGCAGCCGCTTTCTGGTGACCATGGCCCGCCGCTATCAGGTCACCCTGCTGGGGGGCGGTTTCCCAGTGCCGGCGGCCGAGGGGGCCACCTTCAACCGGGCCGAACTGGTCAGCCACGAAGGCCAGGTCCTGGCCCGCTACGACAAGATCCACCTGTTCGACGTCGATCTGCCCGACGGCAACACCTACCGCGAATCGGCCACCGTGCAGCCCGGCTCCGAGCTGCCGCCGGTGGTCGAGGTGCCGGGGTTGGGCCGCATCGGCCTGTCGATCTGTTACGACGTGCGCTTTCCGGAGCTCTACCGCCATCTAGCGGCCAACGGCGCCGACGTGCTGATGGTGCCGGCCGCCTTCACGGCCTTCACCGGCAAGGACCACTGGCAGGTGCTGCTGCAGGCCCGGGCGATCGAAAACACCGCCTACGTCGTGGCTCCCGCCCAGACCGGGGTCAACCATGGCCGCCGCCAGACCCATGGCCATGCCCTGGTGATCGATCCCTGGGGCACCGTTCTGGCGGATGCAGGCGTGGCCCAGGGACTGGCCGTGGCCCCGGTGGACCCCGAGCATGGCCAGCGGGTGCGCGCCCAGATGCCCAGCCTCAGGCATCGCCGTCAGGGACTGTTCTGAGCCGTTGGTTGTGGTGCACCTGCCGGTCCTGCTGCGCCGCAGCCTGACGGGTTGCCTGGCCGCGTTGACACTGCTGGCCGCCCAGGCTGTGCAGGCCGCCGGATCGAGCCTGGGGGCCTGGCGCCTGAGCCGCAGCGGTGTGCTCGAACTGCGCACCAGCGCCGAGGCCACCCTCAAGGCCTACTTTGAAGCCGGGACCTTGGGCCGCGGGCCCAAGCTGTGGATCGACCTGCCGGGTGCGCCCAGCCGCAGCCGCAGCCTCAGCGGCAGCGGCCCGGTGCGTCAGGTGCGCATCGGCCGCCCCGATGGCCAGACCACCCGCCTGGTGCTCGAGTTTCAACCGGGCATCGAACTGGATCCCCTCGAGCTCAAGCTGGTGGGAACAGCGCCGGATCGCTGGCGGCTCGACCTGCGCGGCCTGCCCACCGGTGGCCTGCTGACCCTGGGCGAAGGCGATCTGGAGGGTCAGACCACTGCCCTGGCCCCCCAGTCCCAGACCCCCTTCCCGACCTCGGGCAAACCCCTGTCGGCCGATGGCCTGCCGGTGGTGCCACGGGATCGGTTCAAGGTGGTCATCGATCCCGGCCACGGCGGGCCTGACCCGGGCGCGGTGGGCATCGGCGGTCTGCGCGAGACCGATGTGGTGCTGGATGTCTCGCTGCAGCTGGCCCGGTTGCTGCAGGCCCGCGGGGTGCAGGTGCTGATGACCCGCACCAGCGAGGTCGACGTGGACCTGCCGCCGCGGGTGTCCCTGGCCAATGGCAGCGGGGCCGATGCCTTCATCAGCCTCCATGCCAACGCCCTCAGCATGGCCAGGCCCGATGTCAACGGCATCGAGACCTTTTACTTTGCCGGGGCGGGCACCAGTGCCCGCTCCAAGCAGCTGTCTGAATCGCTGCAACGGCAGATGATGGCGATCTCCACCGGCACGCCCGATCGGGGGGTGCGCACCGCCCGCTTCTTTGTGATCCGCCGCACCACCATGCCCTCAACCCTGGTCGAAATGGGGTTTGTCACCGGTCGGATCGATGCTGCCCGGCTGGCCGATCCCGACTACCGCAGGCGCATGGCCCTGGCCCTGGCAGCAGGCATTCTCGACTACCTGAGGGTGGGCGCATGAGTCTGCGGGTGGGCCTGTTCGACAGCGGCCTGGGGGGACTCACCGTGCTGCGGCAGGTGCATGCCCACTACCCCCATTCGGCCAGCCTTTACCTGGGGGACACGGCCCGTGTGCCCTACGGCGAACGCAGCACGGAAGACATCCGCAACATCGCCGCCGAAGTGGTCCACTGGCTGCGGCAGCAGGGCATCGGCGTGCTGGTGATGGCCTGCAACACCTCCAATGCCCTGGCCCTGGATGTGGCCGTGGCCGAAGCGGGCGTGCCGGTCGTCGGCCTGATCGACAGCGTGGCGGCCACCCTCAGCGCCGATCGGATCGGCGTGCTGGCGACGCCGGCGACCGCCGCCAGCGGCGCCTATCGCCGGGCGATCCACGCCTGCAATCCCGATGCGGTGGTGGTCGAGGTCGGCTG
>JBILTA010000639.1:0-3437 GCA_044371785.1 Pirellulaceae bacterium
AATTCGTCCCACAGTGAGTTCTTGGGGGACAGTGGCAGCCTTGCCACCGGGCAAAATTTCTACATCAAGATTGTACTTGTCGAAAATGCCATGCACTTTAGCTGCATAGAATCCGCCATGTTCGGCTTCAGGGAACCAATTCATTTGCAGGAGAATTTTGTCTTTACCGCTAGCAGTCTTTTCCGATTTATTGGAATCGCCTGCATTGTTGCAGCCCATTGTGAGGCATATCAAAGCGGCGAGCAGAAGAAAGTATCTGCGTAGGCAGGCTGTGTTCATAGATTGCATTGAAAACCTCTGCTGAAAGGTTATGGAGATCGATGGGACCGTATGAATGTACATTCGGCCGGCCTGCGAAATTGCGGCTACAGAAATGATATCAGGTCTGGCTAGTCTGTGGGCTATTTCAAGTCGGAAACAATAAACGTCTCTTTACCGACCTGAACTCTATCACCAGCGACCAATTGGCGTTTTCTGCGTGTTTCTACCGTTTTGTTGACTCGAACTTCGCCGCTCTGGATGAGCATTTTGGCATCACCCCCTGTAGCAGCAGCCCCTTGACGTTTGAGGAATTGTTCGAGGTGTATGGTCTTTTCATCGTCGGACATAAGTTTACTTTGGTTTAGCGGTTAAATGAAAACTCAGCAGAGACAGGATGATGGTCACTGATGTCCCGTTCTACAGGCTCGATTTGCCAATATCGTTCCCAGTGAGACTCTCGTTCATCGGCTCCTGTCCCTCGGATATTGAATTCAGGGTGGACTTGAATGGACTGAAAGGATAAATCACGACCAGGCCCGTCCTCCACCAATGATGGTGAGACGAGTATTCGATCGAACTGTTTGTTGAGTATCAGATGCGTTTGGCGATTTGGTTCGGGAGCATTTTTCAGCAAGTCATAAAGGTCATCATCTGAGCTATCTGTTCGCCCTTTAGTCAGCCACTGGATATCACTCCCGTCGCGGATGTTGCCTGCCAATTCTTCGGTGTTCAAGTCACCCATGATAATAAGGTTGGGCGTATGCCGACTCAGGTCTTGTAGCCAATGACGTACCAGTTTGCATTGTTTAATTCGTAATTCTGCTTCTTCGGGGCGGGCACGCAAATGAACGAGGATGATGATCAGTTCCTCAGTTTCGTCACCATTGCCCCAGCGAAAGCGAGCGACCAAATGTTTGGAAAGGTTGTAGTATTGTTGGCTACGAAACATCGGGCCTGACTGCTCAAACCGACTGAATTCGACTAAGCCATCGCGGTAGAGAATACCGACTTCTTGTTCGGTTGCGCGATCGAAACCTTCCACATACGCAATTCGATACGATAGCCCATGTTTCTCTTTCAAAATGCGTGTTAGTTCTTCAAGTACACGTCGATTCTCAATCTCTTGAAGCCCCAAAATCGAGGGCTTCATTTGAGCGATGCTGTTGGCAACTGTTTGGACTTTCCAATCCCAGTCGGCCTGGCTGGGGGCGCTTAGTTGCTTCGAAAGGTCGCTTGAGTTATCCCCTTGATAATGATCAAAAAACCACTCGAGATTCCAAGTGACAACTTTTAGTGATTTCGGCTTCGGGTCGTTTGCGACGATTTCTGTTGATTGAGTGGATTGGGTAGTATCAGTCTGGGACAAAGCGACAGTGGGAGAAAGCTGCAAAAGAAAAGTCGCAATCGATACGGTGATACCGAATCGAAATAGAATTTTTGTCAGGTCGATGTGATACGGGCTTCGAATCATAAAATGTTTGGATTGAACGCGAGGATACTTCAGTCAAGCTCCATCATTGAGTTACCAGTCCTTGCAGTAACTCGGATTAATGTTTCGTAGCGATCACGCGATGGAAGTGTAGCTGTACTTCGCGATCGAGGACACGGCGGACTCCTTCCACCATACAATGGGGCTCGTTTTGTTCCTGACCACGACGAATGATGTCTTCGAGTTTTGAACCGGGCGAAACGGTGAAGGTGGATTGATAGATAATCTGATTACCGGCATCTAGTTCGGGAACGATGAAATGGCAGGTTGCACCAAAGGTCAGCATACGAACTTGATAGGCATCATGATAAGGACGCAGGCCCTTGAAGCCAGGCAGTAGTCCATGATGTAGATTGATGATTCGACCGCCGGCATACTTCCAGCAAAGATCAGGAGGAAGGATACGCATGTAGCGGGCTAGCAAAACATAGTCGACTTGATATTGATCTAGGAGTTCGACCATCCGCGCGTCGTTGGCTGAACCATCAGGGTTGCCAATGAATTCGAACGGGACTCCGTATCGCTCAGCAATTGGTTCACATTTGCGTCGATTGCTAATCATGACAGCAGCTTCTGCTTTAAGTTGTCCCGTTTCAATCGCTTGCAGAACTGCCTTAGGTACATGGTCGAGAAGTGTCGTGCAAATTGCCAGTCGTGGTTTGGCGGCTCGCAGTGAGGGGGACCAGACTCGGATAGAAAGACCGGTACGCTGGGCAATATCCTTCATGTTGCGATCGATGACGGGCCATTTGGCATCGTCGACGTGAATGCGGCACAGCATCGCGAATATCGCCGCTTCATCGTGATCATACATCTGGATTTCTGCGATATTGGCCCCTAAGGTGGTCACGCTGTGAATGATCGGATCAGCTAAACCGACGTTATCCGGTCCAATCGCGGTGATCGTAATCTCCATAGGTCGTGTGAGTTCCTATCCAGTTTTTTTGAGAACATGATTCCAGCGTCCGCTGGATCGCTATACTGTATGGCGAAATTGACTGGCACGCAGGTTGGACCGGCTGGTTGAACCTGAAAACTAAAGTAGACAACATTGAATCTGGGATGATGCACAAATGAGCATGCCTGTTCTTCCTAAACCACCCCGTTCCAAGGTGCCGTCCGACGCGTCCCTATGTGATTATTGTACCGCCAAATGTTGCAAGTATTTTGCCCTTCCCATCGAAACTCCGACAGAACAGAAGGATTTCGATTACATGAGGTGGTTTTTATTGCATGACCGCGCCAGTGTGTTCGTCGAAGACGATACTTGGTACCTTTTGGTCCACACCACTTGTAAGCACCTGCAAAGCAATAATCTCTGCGGCATTTACCACACCCGCCCCCAAATTTGCCGCGATTATTCCACGGATAATTGTGAATATGAAGATAGCTGGACCTACGAAAAATATTTCGAGTCCCCCGAGCAGGTCGTCGAGTATGTCGAAGCAACACTTGGTGCCAAAGATCGAACCAATATTAGAAGTTCTGAGCCACCGATCCTGCCGATCCTGAGCTCCGTTTGAGAAGAGCCCATAAGGACTCGACCGAACGTCCTTTTGACATCGGAGTCTTTTATTAGCAAGCGGGCTCAAGAGCGGCTCAATAAAGAGCAGACAAAAGACAGTGCTAGTAAAAGGCAGTGCTGAAAAAAGACAGTGCTGAAAAAAGACAGTGCTGAAAAAAGACA
>JBILTA010000822.1:0-3434 GCA_044371785.1 Pirellulaceae bacterium
CGCCGATCAACCGATCGCCCTGGCCGGAGTCATGGGCGGAGCAGCGGAAGCCGTCACCTCGACCACCACCAACGTCTGGCTCGAAGCAGCAGTGTTTGCTCCCCAGGCGGTGCGGGTCTCAGCCCGCAGTCAGGGCCTGCGCAGCGAGGCCAGCAGTCGCTTTGAAAAGGGCCTGCCCATCGAAGCCACCCTGCATGCAGCCGATCGGGCTGTTGCCCTGCTGCAGCAGATCGCCGCAGCCCGTCCCCTGGAGCGCTGGGTTCATCAGCTGCAGCAGGAGAACCGTGAGCCCCTGTTGCTGCGTCGTCTGGCCCTGCACAACCTGCTGGGTCCCCTGCAGGAGAGCCCCGAGGCCGACGAGGCCGTTGATCTTGAGGATGCTGAGATCGAGCAAACCCTCAAGGCGATCGGCTGTGACCTGCGCAGCACCGACGACGGTTGGCTGGTGCAGGTGCCCGCTCAGCGGGCCATCGACCTGCGGCGCGAGGTTGACCTGATCGAAGAGGTGGCGCGGCTGGTGGGCTACGACCGCTTTGCCTCCCATCTGCCGGATCCCCTCGAGCCCGGGGGACTCGAACCGGCTCAGCTGGCCGAACGGCGGCTGCGACGAGCCCTTTGCGGAGCAGGTCTGCAAGAGCTTTGCAGTTTCTCGCTGGTGCCCGCTGCCGATGGGCGCCTTCCGTTGGCCAACCCATTGTTGAGCGATTACGGCCATCTGCGCGATGGTCTGCATGGCGAGCTGCTCGCCGCTGCTGGCCGCAATCTGCAGAACGGTCAGAGCGGATTCTGGGGTTTTGAGATCGGCAATGTGTTCGCAGCCGAGTCCAAGGATGAACAGCGCACCCTGCTGGGGGGTGTCCTCTGCGGATCGCGCAACGCCGAGTTATGGACGGTCAGCGGCAAGCCCCAGCCCCTTGGCTATCACGCCGCCCGCGGCCGCCTGCAGCAGGCTCTCGACAGCCTGCTCCTGACCGTTGAGGATCTGCCCCTTGAGGGGCATCCCCTTCTCCATCCCGGCCGCGCTGCCGGGTTGTGGATCGAGGGCCGAAGCGCCGGTTGGTTCGGCCAGTTGCACCCACAACAAGCCAGCGCGCTGGACCTACCAGAGCTGTCCTATTTGTTCGAGCTCGATCTGGCAGCCGTGCTGACCGCGGCCACCCGGGTTGCCCGTTGGCGGCCGGCGTTCAAGCCCTTTGCCACCGTGCCGGCCTCAGAGCGGGATGTGGCCGTGTTGGTTCCCCAGAGCACCCCATCGGCAGATCTGTTGACGCTGATGCGCAAGGCCGGCCGGCCGCTGCTCGAGCATGTCGAGCTGATCGACACCTACAGCAGTGAGCAGTTGGGTGATGGGGTCTGCAGTCAGGCCTTTCGGTTGCGGTACCGCGATCCCAAACGGACGCTCACGGATGCGGATGTGGATCAGGCCCACGAGCGGGTTCGCACCGCACTGGCAGGGGATAGCGCCATCCAGCTCAGGAGCTGAGCACCGCCAGGGTCTCGACGTGGCTGGTGTTGGGAAAGAAGTCAAACGGCTGCAAGGACTCCAGCCGGTAAGGGCCTTCTCCGCTCAACGCCTTCAGATCACGGGCCAGGGTGGCCGGGTCGCAGCTCAGATACAGCAGCCGCGGGACCGGTTGCTCGATCAGAACCTGTCGCACCGCGGTCTCCAGGCCTTTGCGGGGTGGGTCTACGACCACGGCCTTCGCCGACTCGAGCTGGGCGGCCAGATGGTCAGCAACCGGGCCAGCCTGAAACTGGCACCTGTCTTCGAGGCCATTGAGGCTGGCATTGCGCCGTGCCAGCTCGATCGAGCCGTCCTGAAGCTCCAGTCCCAGCACCGTGTGACCGGCTGCCGCGAGGGGAAGGCTGAAGGCGCCGACACCGCAGTAGGCATCAACCACCAACCCATCGCCGGGGATAAGCGCGGCCAGTATCTGCCCAGCTGCAGCCTCGGCCTGCGCGGTGTTGACCTGAAAAAAGGTGTCGCCACCGATCGCGAAGTCCAGGCCACAAAACCGTTCGCGTAGCCAGGAGCGTCCCGCCAGCACCTCGCTCTGGGGGCCGAACAGGGTGTTGCTGGGCCTGGGCTGCAGGTTGAGCACCACGCCGACGACCTGGGGCCAACGGTCCATCCATCGGGCGGCCAGGACCTGGCTGTCGGCCAGATCAGCCCGGCTGCTGATCAGGGTGATCAACACGTCATCGCTGTGATGGCCCACCCGCAGAGCCAGATGACGCAGCCCACCCTCGGCCTGCAGGTGACGATCGACAGGCCATCCGCTTGCCTCGAGGTCCGCCTTGATGGGGGCGATCAGCGGATCAAGCCGCGGATCGAGCACCGGGCAGTGATTCATGTTCACGATCCGGTGGCTTCCCTGGCGGTAAAAGCCGGCCTTGATCGTGCCCTCCGGTGTGCGCTCGAGTGGAATCACGGCCCGGTTGCGGTACCCGAGTTCCTGGCCGTTGCTGATCAGCGGCAGGGGCTCGAGATCAATCTGGGCAATGCGGGCCAGCGCCTGATGCAGCATCAGGGCTTTGCTGTCCAACTGGGCTGCGTAGCGGAGATGCTGCAGAGAACACCCACCACAACGTTCAGCCAGGATGCAGGGAGGTCGGCGTCGTTGCGCGCTGTCGCTCAGACGCTCGAGGCAGCTGCCGTTCAGGACGCCGCGGGCCCCACGCTCGACGCGGACACGTGCCCGTTCGCCGGGTAGGAGATCCGGCACGAACACCACCTGCCCCTCGTGGCGTCCAACGCCGCGACCGTCGTGGCTGAGGCCGGTGATCGTGACTTCGGCGATCTGACTCACGTCACGAACTAGCAGCCTGGTTCCATTCAAACCCGCACCGGTCATGCAAAGGGGCGTTACACCCTGACATCACAGGCGACGTTGTCGGTGCAAGACCGATAGAGTCGCCATGCTTGACCTGAGCTCCATGAGCGTCGTTCGCGATCTGATCCTCCAGGCAGATGATGAGCTGCGCTACCCCAGTGGCGGTGAGCTGCGCTCCATGGTCGACTTTCTCTCTGGAGGCGCCCTTCGCCTGCGGGTCGTCAGGCAGCTGACGGACAACGAGAAAAAGATCGTTGACGAAGCAGCCAAGCAACTGTTTTCACGCAAGCCTGAGTACGTAGCCCCGGGTGGCAACGCCTACGGTCAGAAGCAGCGTGCGCAATGCCTGCGAGATTTCAGCTGGTACCTGCGTCTTGTGACCTACGGGGTGCTGGCCGGAAGCACCGAAATGATTCAGACCATCGGCCTTGTTGGTGCCCGTGAGATGTACAACAGCCTCGGCGTGCCGATGGCCGGCATGGTCGAATCCATGCGTTGCCTCAAGGACGCGTCAGTCGCCCTGCTATCCGGACAGGATGCGGAGATCGCCGGTCCCTACTTTGATTTTCTGATCCAGGGCATGCAGACCAGCACCTGAGG
>JBILTA010000184.1:0-8779 GCA_044371785.1 Pirellulaceae bacterium
ATCGAACCAATGCCGAGCCATTCGCTCTCCATAGCGATTGTCCGCTAGAACACGATCAACGAGTTGTCCGACGGCATCATCACGGGTATCTGTCACAAACCGGTCGATTTCGGAAGGCGTCGGAGGCACCCCTAAAGCCACCAGGAAAAGTCGACGAATGAATAATGGACGATCCGCAACGGGTGAATAGGCGAGTCCCTTGTCGCCTAACTTGTTCCCTAATAATTGATCAATCGCCGCCACACCCGCTGGCGCGACAGGCCGAACCACAGGTTGAAAACTCCAAGGAAGAGGACGTTCTAATTCACTGCTATCATCAGGCCCCTTTGCCCCTTGATCGATCCATGCTCTCAAGATTCCTATTTCGGTTGGCGACAGCCCAGGCCCTTCCGGAGGCATTCGATAATCGGGATCCAATCCGGCGACCACTTCGATCAAACGACTCTCGGCACTCTTGCCCAACTGAATCACGGCCCCGCTACCACTACCCTTAAGAATCGCGGCTCGAAGATCGAGGCGAAGATCGGATGTTTGTTTGCTTGCCCCATGACACTCTATGCAATGAGCATCAAAAATGGGTTGCACATCTTCCTTAAAACGAACTTCTGTCGTTGCGGCTGGCGGAAGCTCCTGTGCGAAAGCTTGTACGCGACAGAACACCAACAACAAGAAAGCCTGGCCCAACGACCTCATCACTGGCCTTCGAAAAAATGGCAACGGCACGAAGCGAGTCGATATTTCCATAACGTGCGACAAGCGGCCTGGGGAGAGTAGGGGAGGGTGGGTGGATTAACTTCTAGAGTACCTTCTGAGAGGGGTCTAATGCAACTAAAAGGAAGAAATCGGGCTGCTTTCAGGGGTGATTTTTCTCATCAAAACTTCGCTTTTTCACATTTCCCCTGTTAGGTAACCCTTTCCGATTGCTCCGAAGACGACAACTCGTATCACACATCGCGTAGAGCGGAGCGCATCAGCTGGTAGAACTTCATTGTTCCGCCCACTAGAATCACTAATCCCTCCTCAACTACTTTTGCCTACCTCAAAAAGATTGAGACGCCACAATGAGTCGCATCACTCCATTTGTTCGCACGGCTGCTTTAGCCTTTTGCGCGATTTACTTTTTCAACTGCGTCAAGCTTGTTGCAGAAGAAAAGAACTGGCGCGACTACTTTGCGCGACGAACAGCTCTGTTACAGGATGCTTGCTTGAAACAGAAGCCTGCGGACCAATCGTGGCCCGAATATCAAAAACAACTTCGGCGTGAGTTGTATGACATGCTGGGTCTGTGGCCGATTCCGGAAAAAACAGATTTGAAGCCGGTGATTACAGGTCAGCTCGAACGCGATGGGATCATTGTTGAGAACATCCACTTTCAATCGCGACCTGGACTCTATGTCACCGGCAATCTCTACCGACCTGCCCAAAATGATAAACCGCTTCCAGGTGTCATCTATGTATGCGGCCATGGTGAAGTCAAACGCAATGGAGTTGCCTATGGAAACAAAACGCATTATCAACATCATGGAGCTTGGTTAGCGCGCAATGGCTACGTTTGTCTTACCATTGATACTCTTCAATTGGGAGAGATCGAAGGTATTCATCATGGAACCCACCGGTTTGATATGTGGTGGTGGCTTAATCGCGGTTACACGCCAGCCGGGGTCGAAGCCTGGAATTCGATTCGCGCGGTCGATTATCTGGTCTCTCGTCCAGAAGTCGATGCGGAACGACTCGCTGTAACAGGCCGCAGCGGTGGAGGAGCCTACAGTTGGTGGCTGGCTGCGTTAGATGAACGCATTGATTGCGCGATCCCAGTAGCCGGCATTACCGATCTGCAAAACCATGTTGTTGACGACTGTGTTCAAGGTCATTGCGATTGCATGTACTTTGTCAATCGATATGGCTGGGACTATCCCGCTGTCGCAGCGTTGATCGCACCGCGTCCTCTGTTGATTAGCAACACCGATCGAGATCCCATCTTTCCTCTGGAAGGTGTCAATCGAATTCACGCCCGCGTTCGCGACGTCTATCGGGTGATGGAAAAAGCCCCACTCTTGGGCTTGAATATCACAGCGGGTGAACATGTCGACACCCAAGAACTGCAAGTCCACGCCTTGCGTTGGCTTAACGCGCACTTAAAAAATGAGGTCACTCCGATTCCTAACGCAGCTACCAAACTCTTTGAAGTTGAAGAGCTCAAGGTGTTCAAGGAACTTCCTGTCGACCAACGGAATACCACGGTACATGAGTGGTTTGTTGAAGAAGCCAAACCGGTTGTTCCACCGCTTGACTTTACCGCCCGCAAAGCCTGGAAGAATTCGGAATACAACTTGTTGCGAAACTCCGCATTTCGTTGTTGGCCGAGTGAACCACAAGACGCTGACATCGAACTAAATTCACGGAAGACTGCGTTAGCAAATGCAAGTTCCTTTGCTGTTCAAATAGGTACCATCACCACTGACGAATCTTTTGCGTTGCCTTTGTGGGTGCTAACTCCGCGCGATGCAAAAGAAATAAAGCAAACCCGATTGGTAGTATTGGATTCTTCGGCCTACGAAAAAGCATCGCCCTGGCTAAATCAAATCGCCTCCAGTGCCAATGAAAGCCAGCTTTACGAGCAAGCCCTGAGTGTCCCCACATTGAAGCGTGCTTTTGAAGGCTTACCGAGCGACTGCGCCGTGGTCATTTTTGTTCCCCGCGGTATCGGCCCTACATCTTGGCCGGGTGATAAAAAATCGGTGACCCAATTTCATCGCCGACTTTACTTGTTGGGTGAAACACTCGACGCGCTTCAAACCTACGATATCGCCTCAACGTTGATTACCGTCACAAAGATTCCCGAGCTGACTGACACATCTCTCACCGCATATGCCGATGGTATTATGGCTACGAACCTGCTGTATGCGGCTGCCGTAAGTGAAAGCCCTGTTAACCTCGATACATCACCCATTACTAACGATTTCAGCTCTGGCCCTTACTATCTAAACATTCAACGGAAGGATAGCCCTTATTGAATCTCTACTAGGTCGCGGGCTCGCTGGCGTGATGCCAGCAGAGCCCCGATGCGCATTGGTCCATCGCAACCGCAAATCAAACGGTAGTACGCCTGGCCTTCTGCACACGGGCTAACCGACCCAACCGATGTGAAATCGATACTCGAATCGAAAATCTCTCATTCTTGACGCACTTTCGGATCTCGTTGGACCGCGTAGAAAGTGGTCTTTAGACCCTTTCTACGCAATGCATGGTCAGCTAGCTTTCGCACCACAAGCCCCACCAATCTCGCAATCAGAATGACTTTCGCCGCTGATCCTTGGTTGAGTGAGACTTCTCGTGCAAGAATAAACAGCACGATTTGTGAACTCGCTTCTTCGATGTGCAGTAGAATATCAGCAATCGCAATTTGAATGAAATGTAATCCTTTGTTTATTGTTACTAACGATACTCGTTAAGTGATCAGTTATTGAAGAAAATGGAGAACGCAACTTTTCATTGACTCGATCTCGATGAATGAAACGATCGAGCCATCAGCGGCGAAGACTTCGGGGCAGAGTGATACTCCGTAGAGGACTTCCTGGTTTGTTTCTTTGCAGAGCTTGCAAAGATTGCTGAGTGGAAACGACTGGAGTTTTGAGTGGTAAGTCAGAATTTGAAAGCTTGACTGACCGCATCTGATAGCATGTTTGTTGGAACCGATTGCAATATGCGTTTCAGCGAACTTCTGACACGATAATGCGCCGGACTCAACATCGCATCGACACACCGCTTCTCATTTCTCAGATTCACCATCTAACTCGCCGTCAATGTCACCGTAAACTCTGTTCCCACATCTACCTGACTTGTAACTGTCACTTCGCCACCATGGGCTACGACGATACTCTTGGTGATAGCTAAGCCCAGCCCTTGGCTACTGGGTAGCTTATTATCCCGGCTGATGCTTCGCGCCGCATCTTGACGGAAAAATCGCTCGAAAAGGTGAGCCAAACTTTCCTCTTCTATGCCTACTCCAGTGTCTCTTACTTTAATGACATTCATCGCTCCATCCGCATGAACAGATACAAAGATCTCTCCATTGCTGCGATTGTAATGAATGGCATTGCTGAGCAAATTGATCATCACTTGTGACAGTAACTTGGCATCCCCGTCCACAAAACAAGAATTCAAGTCCATATGCCACGTCAAATTCTTGTCGCGCCCGAGCGGTTCTAAGAGCTCATAACATTCCTCCACCAATGCAGCCAAATCACAGCGTTCTTTTTGCAATGCTAACTTTCTCGCATCGGCACGTGCCAACATCAAAAGATGTTCCATCAAGCTCTTCATACGTTTTGCGGCTCGTTGGGCAGCATCTAGAGATTCGCGGTCCGCTACGTCAAGTTTCTCATTCAGCAAAGCCAACTCGAGGTTGCCTAAAATGATTGTTAGAGGTGTCCGGAGTTCGTGAGACGCATCGGCTGTAAATTGTCGTTGCCGTTGAAAAGCTTCCGCCAATTGTTGATAAGTGTTGTTCAGCGTTTCCACTAGCCCCTTCAACTCGACATCCGCTTTTCCGACATCAATCTGGTGATCGAGCTTATCGAGTGAAAGTTGAGAAGCTTCTTGACTAATACGTTTCAAAGATGACACGACTTTTCGTGATATCCACCACGCGGTCAAAGAGCTAAAGGCCAACACGCCCAAGTTCAAAAGCCCTAAGGTGAGTAACCAGCGTTGCATCTCACCATCTTCAGCCGTCGTCGACCGCCCCACAATCACTTGACTTCCTTCCGGCCCATCCAACCACATCTCGCGCCAGCTGCCCTCCTGTTTTACGGGAACTCGCGGCCGCCAGGGCATCTGCGGCAGATTAACACGGGGCCGAAAGGGGCGACTTAAGGCGTTGGGGACATTTCGACTGGCTACCAATCGACTGCCATCGCCTCGCAAAATCGCAAAGTAGGGCGAAATGCCTTCTCGACGAATGTGTCGTTCGACGAAAGATTCTGGCAACTTCATGGAGCGTAGGATTCGGCCTGGCCCACGTGGCATACCCGCTGGCGGCTCAGGCTCCCAATCCTCCGCTTCACCAACTTCTCCTATTGCTTCTGGATTCTCCAGCAAACGACGCTGCCGCTCCAATTCGAATTCTCGACGCCTTCGCAACACCTCGGGAGGCACACCTTCCTCCTCAGCACGCAACTCGAAAGCCGGCAGCGCCTTTAATAAACTGATCAGCGATTGGCCTGCACCCTCCATCTCAAAATCAATTTCACGAATTCGAGACTGCTGCAAACCAAAATAGAAGCTACCACTCAAGAGAACAGCGACAACCGTCAGACTAGCAATATGCCAAATGAGTATGCGATTTCGAAGCGACTTAGCCATCGACAATGTATCCCGCCCCGCGTCGCGTAGAGATAAAGTCCTTCCCTAGCTTCTTCCGCACATTCGACACATGCACCTCGATGAGATTCGAAAGTGTGTCGTCGTTTTCATCGAACAAATGGTCGTAAAGTACTTGTCGAGTAACGAGTTTTCCGCGACGCAATACCAGCAGCTCCACCAGCGCATATTCGCGAGCCGTTAATAGTATAGCCTCGCCGTTGCGACGGACGATGTGTGAGCCGGTATCAATCTGGATCTCGCCAATAGAAATGATATTCGAAGTTATACCCGAACTGCGACGAATGATAGCTCGCAATCGAGCGAGCAGCTCCTTGATCTCAAACGGCTTGACCAGATAATCATCCGCGCCACTATCGAGCCCCGAAACTCGATCATCGGTAGCATCTCGAGCTGTGAGCAAAAGGACGGGAGTTCTTTTCTTACGGCGTAATTCTCGCAACAACGAAAGACCATCGAGTTTGGGCAACATCCAATCGAGTACAATGGCATCGTAGTCCCATGTCTGAGCCTTATACAGACCTTGTTCGCCATCATCTGCGGTGTCCACTGCATAACCTTGCCCGCGCAGTGCGCGAGCAAGGAGATTTTGCAAATCGGGTTCGTCTTCGACCACCAACAACCGCATGGACTCTATGTTACCTCAGGCTTGCAAAGAAACATTGAGAAACACGGCAGGTAATGTCAAACTCACGTCCGTCGAATCGGCGGCTTCACTTGGAGCAGGTGGTACATCACCTACGCTGGGAGCGTTCTCGACGAACTCTGGTATGTTCAGCGTATTGAAGTTACCCACACGATCAGATGCTTCCGGGTTATTCCCTTCACGGGGCTTATCACCTTCACGGGGCTTATCACCTTCACGGGGCTTATCACCTTCTCGGGGCTTATCACCTTCTCGGGGCTTATCACCTTCGCGGGGCCCCGAAGTGCCACGTGGTTTATCCCCATCGCGTTCTCCTTCTCGAGAG
This sequence comes from Pirellulaceae bacterium, assembly GCA_044371785.1. Lineage (GTDB taxonomy): Bacteria > Planctomycetota > Planctomycetia > Pirellulales > Pirellulaceae > JAFLCP01. The sequence continues at coordinate 6,354 of JBILTA010000184.1, forward strand.
CGTGGTGGAACACTTTCTGAACGCGGCTGTGGACTGCGTCCAACTTCACGCGGCCGCTCTACTGAATCACGTTGCATTCCTGGGCTACGTTGTTCAACCGTATTTCGTGGTTCTCGGGACTCACGCTGAACGCCTGAGTTGTTTGGTCCTTCTGGGCGGTAAGCGTTAGGTTGTCCTGGATTTTGTGGCATATTTCCAGGTCGATATGTCGGATGCATTTGCCCGACCGGACCATGATTGTTTGCTCCAGGTCCAGAAGGATGCCGCATATTTGGTCCCTCTCCTCCAGACTGCGGACCATGCATTTGACGAGCTAATTCAAGCAGCTCATTGCGATCCAATTGACCATCATGATTACGATCAAAGCGCATCGCTTGATCTACCATCGCTTCGGGTGGCTGATGATTCCCTGGGTTGTTTGGCCCTGGGTTGTTTGGCCCTGGGTTGTTTGGTCCTGGATTTCCTGGTGGATGATTCTGTGGCTGATGTCCATTGCGTGGCCCGCCAGCATTGGGTGGTACAAAAACATTCGGTCCTGGGCCAGGTCCATTCGGACCATGCGGCATGTTGCCATGGGGTTGATGGGGCTGTGGTTGGTGACCTTGCGGAGCCATCGTAGGAGCGGCGGGTACGAAGGAGTTATGGGGTACAAACGCGTAATGTGGTACAGGAAACGGCTGTTGTTGCGGATGCGGTGCCCCTGCTCCTGGCATGTTATGTGGCAAGGAACCACCATGAAACACCATCACGTTGGGCATGCCAGGCATACTAGGTGCGCCAGGCATACCGGGATGAGCAATACCAACCATCACGCGCGCCGGTCCATGAGGCGAGTTATTGGGTTGTGCACCTGGCTGAGGATGCCACAGAGGCATATTGTGGCTAGCTTGGGGTTGTCGAGAATTGTTTCTCTTTTTCCCTCTGCCATTTTTCTTCGGCTGCGCACCAAATTCATTGGCAGTTAACTTGCCATCGTTATTCTTGTCGAGTGTCTTCAATGTCTTGGCAGCGTCGTGAATCTCATCTGGCCCAATTTCACCATCATGATTGCTATCCAAAACGGCTAGCGATTTACCGGGTGCCTGGTGGCCTAGTGCTTGGTGGCCTAGTGCTTGGTGGCCTAGTGCCTGGTGATTTTGTGGCTGGTTACCTGGTGGCTGGTAATTTGGACCAACTACGGCAGTTGCCACGGTCCACTGCGGTGGACCTTGAGGTGGCCATTGGCTTGGGCCTGTCGCTACCATCCCAGAAAAAGCCCCGGGCTGTGGAGGCTGCCAAGCTCCTGACTCTACAGGTCCATCAACGGCAGCCTGCGCATTAAACGAGGGAGGTAGAGGAGGAGGTAGCGGTCCAGGTGGAAGTGGTGGATACCTCTCTTCTGGACTCAGTTCCTGATTCGACGTGTTTTGAGGGCCCTCCTGCACCCAATACGTAGGTGTCACCGCGTATGTCGAAGATAGGTTCATCGGTTGTGGAAAGGACGGCCCAGAACGGCTTTGTGGAGGTTGACCAATCACATAGCCTGCCGCCCCCGCGGCCCCCACTGCCAGCGTCGCTAATAACCAATACTTTTTCATCGATTCACCTGCCATTCGTACGAGGTAAGAAAAATCCCCGTTCCGCTGAGGTGCATCTTTCGGCATTCAACGAGGACTTAAGGCGATTGATAGCATTGCCCAATCACCTCAAGTTTCCACCCAATCTTGCCCTACGCAATTAAAGCGTATCCTCGAGAAATGCTATTCTCATAGCGGTAACGTAGTTTAGAACTGTTACCTTAAGCCCAGATGAAGCTCGAAGTGAAGCCCGAAAATCGCTTGGATTTGTAAAAAAACGCCGCCAATCCGATTTTTTGGTACATGGCTAGGCCGATGAGCATCCGCTACGATGGCGGTTGGGCGGGAGTGCTCTCTACGCTTCTCGCCATAATAGACTTTTCCCCACTCGGCACCTGCATCGAATTTTTAGGAGTCTTGATGTCCTCGACACCCGCAAAGAAGCATCTCTGGCAAGGCGTTTTCCCAGCGATCACCACGCAAATGTACCAAGATGGGTCCATTGATCTCGACGGCACTGCCAAACATGCCAACATCTTGATCGAGTCGGGCGTGCAGGGCATTATCTTCCTCGGCTCGCTCGGTGAAAACCAATCGATGACCGCGCAGGAAAAACGCGAAGTCATGGGCGAAATGGTCAAGGCCGTGGGTAAACGCGTCCCGGTCCTTACCGGTGTCGCTGAAACCAGCACCGCCGAAGGTATTCGCTATATCAACGACTGTTCCAAACTGGGTGTTGATGGCGCGATGCTTATGCCCGCCATGAATTACAAAACTCCTGATGTGGAAGAAACACTCGTTCACTTCCGTGCCGTCGCTGCCGGAACCCATCTTCCCATCATGATCTATAACAACCCAATCAGTTACGGC
>JBILTA010000640.1:0-3429 GCA_044371785.1 Pirellulaceae bacterium
GATCTCCGTTGCAGGATCAATTCCCATTAGATAATAGATCGTGGCTGCCAAATCTTCCGGCCGGACAGGCGACTCAGCGGGATAAGCACAATGTTTATCCGACGCACCATAAACATAGCCTCGCTTGCAACCACCACCAGCTAACAACGTCGTATAACAATCGGGCCAATGATCGCGGCTCACATTGTCGTTGATCTTAGGTGTGCGACCAAATTCACCCATCCAGACCACCAGTGTTTCGTCGAGCAAACCTCGCTCACTCAAGTCGTCCAGCAATGTGGGTAACGTTTGATCCGTGAGCGGCAAGTGATATTTGTCGACGATGTTATACATACGAGTGTTGTTAAAGCCATGCGTATCCCATCCACCCTCGGTTGTTTTCTGCCCACCGATCGATGGTGAAAAATACACGGTCACAAATTTGACGCCCGCTTCAACAAGTCGTCGAGCCAATAAGCAGCTTTGACCATAAGTGTGCCGCCCATAGCGATCGCGAAGTTCAGCCGACTCTTTCTCCAAAGCGAATGCCTGCTGCAAGCGATCACTTTGAAGCATGGTGATGGCTCGTTCGTAATATCGATCCAGCGTTACGGCAGATTCAGCATGATCGATCAAGCGTCGCTGTTGGTCGATCAATTTTTGCAAACTGCGACGACGCATTAAACGATCCAGGTCCACTCCAGAGGGAAGCTGAAGCTCGGGTAAACGAAAGTCATCTTTGGCTGGATCCGTATTGAAGAACAGCGGATCATGTTGCTTCCCTAGAAAACTAGCATGTTGGCCGGGGACAATGGAACCATCACTGATTCGATACGGATAAGACACGAATGTGGGCAACGTTGGATCACCGGGGGAAAGATGATCGACCACACTGCCGTAGGCAGGATAAAGATCGAGTGAATCACGCAAGCGTTGGTCATCACTCGGTGGTTCATGACCCGTTAGTGCATAATAGCCAGCGGAGGCATGATTCTTCATCTTATGCGTCATCGTGCGAATGAGCGACACATGATGCATACGCTTGGACATCTCAGGCAAGTGTTCACAAACTTCGATACCTGGAGCACTCGACGCTATCGGCTTGTATGGACTGCGAATGGTATCTGGAGCGTTCGGTTTCATGTCGAACATATCGATGGAGCTAGGGCCACCCCATTGAAACAGAAAGATCACCGACTTAGCCCGAACAGGGATCTTGCTCGTTCCTTTTTCTCTCCCCTGCTCTTCCGCTCGCAGCAAACGAGGTGTGGAGAGGCCAAGCAGACTCAAGCCACCGAACCGCAATAACGAACGGCGATGGATTTGTTGGCTCCAACGCAGTTCGGTTTGTTGCTGGCTTAAAAGCAACGAGTCTGGATGGTGTATCGAGGCCATGTTTAACTACAACTTAAAAAGCGATCGAATCAATAGATGTTCGAGCTAGTGGTGCAATAGAAACTCTTGTGAATTCAATAGTGCCCAAGCAATATCTTCTAAACCTTGACGTTTTGAGCCCGCTGCCATTACCGCTTGCGTGGCTTGTTCCCGTTCACTGTCTGTAGGAGGGCGGCTCAGTGCACTCCAATAGAGCTCTTCGAGCACATCATCCAGTGGAGCATCTTTATCCGCCAGACGACGGATTCGGCCTTTGTTATCACGAATACGTTTTTCGACACTCTCACCCTGCATCAGCTGAAACACTTGTGACAGACTCAGGTCGTTGGAACGTTCGCATTCGCAGGCTGTTAACCGTTGCGGCTTACCGAACGAACCCAAAAATGCATCGCCAGCACTTTTGAGATAACGTTGTTCACGTTGCCCCGCCCGCAGGGCAATTGCTCGAGTTCCAGGTGGCTGCTGATCGAAAGGTAAGTGAACTGCCAATACATCGCTTTGCGCGTCGGCGAGCACTTCCGCCGAATGACGGCGGACAATGCGGTAAGCAAAAAAAGATTCATCGGTCGGCGTATCCGCTGTTGGCATCGAGCTCAGCTTGTAGGTTTGAGAATGCACGATTTCACGAATCATCCAGCGTAAGTCGAATTGGTGATCCATCCAGCGTTGTGCCAGCTCATCGAGTAACTCAGGGTGACTGGGAGGATTGGTACTTCGGAAGTCATCGACTGGATCTACCAAGCCTCGGCCCAGTAAGTGGTAAAAGATCCAATTGACCTGGGCTCGCGCGAATTGCTTGTTGGAATTGGAGGTTAACCACTGAGCCAATTCGAGACGCGGATCTTGTTCGCTTTTCAGGAAAGCAGAGCCTCTTTCGAGCACTTTGGGGGGCATTTTTTGGCCGCTGCGTGGATGTTTCTGCAGGTTGACCTCTTTGATCAATACGATTTGTTCGCCACGGAATTCATTTTTGTCTAGGTCGTCTTTGCGATCGTTACTTTTGATTTCGTAGTCGACGCCTGAGAAAAGACTTGCCCAGGAATAGTAGTCGGCTTGAGTCCATTGATCGAATGGATGATTGTGGCATTGTGCGCATTGCATGCGATATCCAAGAAAGACTCGCGCGACAGCTTCACCTCGCGTTTGTGGATCGCGAAGCGCGCGATAAAAATTGGCAGGTGGGTTTGCATAAGTGCTGCCCGATGAGGTGATTAGTTCACGCACGAACTGATCGATCGGTTTAGCATCCGCTATGGAGTGTCGCAGCCAATCGCCGAAGTGCTTGACGCCTTCCGGATCAAGTACTTTTTCATCGCACCGCAGAACGTCACTCCATTTCAGAGTCCAATAAAGTACAAATTCGGGTGAAGCCAACAATCGATCGACGAGATCAGTGTATTTGCTCTCGGAAGTTGAGGTCACGAATTGTCTCGCTTCGTCTGCAGTAGGCAGTCGACCCGCGAGGTCGATAAACAGCCGTCGCACGAGTACATCGTCGGTGGCTTGGGTCGTTGGTTGAGCCCCGATGGATGCTAGGCGGGTGAGGATGGGTTCATCAATCCAGGTTGCGGCTACGGGCGTAGTTTGAGGCTGCAGTTCTTTATTTGCAAAGAAAAGTGGCAGTGACTTTTGGGCACCCAGATACCGCACGATTAAGCCTACAGCACCACGTCGAGTCGGCTGCAATAGTCCGTTGGCAGAGATTTTGATCGACGGATCGAGTGGTTCATAGATTGCCATGGATGAGACATCGGTTGACGTGCCATTGGGCCAATGCGCAAGGACCGTTAACTGCACCGAAGTCTCGGAAGCATTAAAAACGGTTCGATCGGGAAGTATTTGGAGGCTGACTGGTAGCTCGTCGGTAGTTTGAGGAGACGGAGCTCCTTGTTGGAGCCAAGCGAGTAAGGATTTGTAGGCAGGTGAGGATTGATTGAATCGTTGTCCACCTTCATGCGCAACGGTTGCTGTACCTTTTAGCAGGATAAGGCTTTGATCGGGTGCGAGTCGATCGATACGTCGACCGAATTCACCATGCAGAAGGCTAGTGAAATC
>JBILTA010000116.1:0-10975 GCA_044371785.1 Pirellulaceae bacterium
TTCAATTAACGCCGCGGAAAGCTCGCCGAATTCGTGATGGGAAAACGGAACTTATCTCCAGCGAGTCGCTCGTAGTAGGCGATACCATTGAGGTACAAGAAGGTGAAAGCTTTGCAGCTGACGGCAGTATCATCCTGGGTAGAACCGAAGTTGACCAGGCTTTGTTGACAGGTGAGAACCTTCCTGTGGTCGTTGAAGCGGGAGATTCAGTTTTTGCGGGTACGGTCAACCGTGGTTCAGCCATTCGAGTTCGAGTGGAACAACTTGGCGAAGATAGTCGTGTAGGAAAACTGGCAACAACAATCGAGAAAGCGGCCATATTGCGAACACCGCTCGTACAGTTGGCGGATCGATTGGCTGGTCGTTTTGTAATCTTGGTCCTTTTTGTCGCCGTCGCAACTGCAATTTATTGCTACTACTATCGCCCCGATGCTATGGTCGATCGCGTCGTCTCCTTGCTGATTGTGGCTTGCCCTTGTGCACTCGGTTTAGCCACTCCGATGGCGATCTCGTTGGCTCTGGGGGAAGCTGCTCGCCGTGGAATACTCATACGCGGCGGCGATGCATTGCAGCGACTTGCCGATCGTGGAATTGTTTTGCTGGATAAGACAGGAACTGTCACCACAGGCGAAGTTGAAGTTCGTTTTGATGATGTCGCGATAGAACATTGGCCTGTCATCGTTGCCCTCGAAGCGAAAAGCAATCATCCAATTGCACTAGCACTTCTTCGCTACGGCCAACAGAGGACTGACAACCAACATCAAACCACGGATTCTGTTGATCAACTTGAATACCGAACGGGTGGCGGAATCCAAGGCTCAATACATGGCGAGCGTTGGCTCATCGGAAATCGACAATTTATCGAATCCGAAGGGGTTCCATTGACTGCAAATTATCGTCAACGCCAAGACGAATATCTATCCGCTGGCTGCAGCCCTGTGTTTGTTGCTCGCAATGGCAAACTCTTGGGTACCCTAGGAGTGGGCGATCATCTTCGGGCCGACATTCTTCCCGTCATCACATCGCTTAAGCAAGCAGGCTGGAAAGTTGGTCTTCTGTCAGGCGACCACCCTCATATCGTAGCCGCCGTTGGCCAGGAATTAAAACTGGATCCCAATTTGGTTTGGGGTGGTAAATCACCGGAACAAAAACAACAAATCGTTCGACAGCTCCAGCAAAACAAAACTTCCGTCGTCATGGTAGGTGACGGAGTCAACGACGCGGTTGCATTATCCCAAGCAGATGTGGGTGTTGCAGTTAAGGGTGGAGCAGAAATCAGCCTGCAAGCCGCCTCCGTGTATCTAAAAGATGCTGACCTGACCGCACTACTCGATTTGTCGCAAGCAGGTCGAAATACAATTCGAGCCATACAACGAAACTTTTTTGCATCAATCAGTTACAATATCTTTGCGGTTGGTCTGGCGGTCGTAGGCTTGATACATCCTTTGATCGCGGCTGCACTGATGCCAATAAGTTCAATAACCGTGGTCGGTGTTACGCTGGCAAGTCGTGTTTTCCCCAAAAGAGCCTCTGATTCAAAGCCTATAGGATCGTGAAATCATGAGTGTTATCTATGTGGCTTTGCCGGTTGCACTGATTGTAGCGGGTTGTGCGGTAGTGGCTTTTACAATGTCGGCCCTTCGCGGACAATTCGACGACCTCACCACCCCGCCGTGGCGCATACTCCTGGATGACGAGCGCCTGCCTGAACAGGGTGATAATTCCGACCCCAAGCCCTAACACTTGGTATAGCCTTCGTCTCTGCTAACTGTGGCTGTTGCTAACGTGTCTTGGGTACCGTTCCCGTCTACTGAGATTTGGTCGTGTGAGTTTGGGCAGACCGCTTCGAGTTTTATGTTGCAGCACTTCGATGGAAGGTGGCGGAAGCGAGCGGCAAATGGCTCTGCTGATCCGAAACCTCGATCGATCTCGTTTTGCTCCTGAACTCTACTTGCAACGCCGTACGGGCCCACATCTTCATTCGATTCCCAATGATGTCCCTATTCATAGCTTTGACGAGCAAAAGAAAACCACTTGGTTGAACTGGCCAGGTCGAATCCGTGGTCAACAGATTCGCCATCTTCGACAGACGATCCAACATAACCAGTTTGACTTGGTTTTTGATCGTGCCTTGCACATGACGCAACTCACCGGTCCTGCTACAGCTGGTCTCAATGTTGCAAGAATCTCCACTGTTGTGGCATCGCCGATCGATGACTTTGAGTTTTATGAAAAGCGTTTTCGTTGGATCAAACGCAAACTGTTAGCCAAAGCTTATCTGGAAGCAGACCGGGTCCTTGCAGTAAGCCATTCAATCGCCCGCGAAATGCAAGGTTATTATCACGTCCCCAGCGATCGCGTTACGGTACTCTATAGTCCTATCGACCAAGAACAGATTCTCGCCGCGTCCACAGAAAACATTGCCGATTACACAGACATTCCCAATGCCGAATTACGAGTATTGTGCCTTGGACGGATTACGGAAGTAAAACGACAACAAGACGTCTATGATGCAGCCAAATACCTCATCCAAGAAAAACAGCGCCGTATCCAGATCGACTTTGTCGGTGATGGACCACTGAAGATTAACTTAGAAGAACAAGCGAAACGAGATGGACTAACTACCAATATTCGTTTTCATGGATTCCGCACAAATCCATTTCCGTTCTACCGACATACCGACCTGCTTTGCCTAGCATCGAATTGCGAAGGTCTCCCTAATGTCATCATGGAGGCGATGTTTCTCGGTGTTCCAGTGTTAGCGTGCGATTGTTCTTCCGGTCCCAAAGAGTTGTTGGGAGAGCAAAAGTATGGCACATTGGTACCCGTAAAAGATCCGCGTGCCCTGGCAATGGCTATGCTTGATCGAATCGACCGCCCACAAGTTTGGCTCGACAAAGCCAAACTGGCAGCACAAATCGCTTCAGAACGCCATCAACTTCCCACTTGGCTAAAGAGCATCGAAAATCTTTTTGAAGACGTGGTCCGAAGAAGGAAGATGCGATGAGTCCATCTTCAGCGATTTCCACTACAACGTCCTTGGTTGCAATCACAGTTTGCGCTGTGCTTCAGGTTCTAGCGCAAGTAATTTTTCAAGTTGTGATCGCCAAAGAATTTGGTGCCAATGCTGAAGTTGATACATTTAGTGCGGCGTTGGCTATTCCAACCGTTCTGGTCTCGATTCTTACGAGCTCGATCGGCTACATCATGGTGCCTTTGTTGGTTCCTCTGGCCCAGGTAGCCCAACAAGAATCAAATCCCGAAAAACGAGAATCCTCGCAGCAAGAGTTTCGCCAAGTTGCTTTTTCAGTCGGCTTGTGGGCTATTGGCACTTGCCTAATCGCAAGCATTATCGTTGGTTTATTTGCGTTTCCGATCACCACGCTGCTTTATCGAAGATTCGGTTCTGAGGAACGTGAACTCGCCAGCAGCATGTTGCGAATCTTGTCACCTATCATCGCGCTCAGTGCTATCCAAGGCTGGCTTCAAGGCATCTATCATAGTCGCCAGAATTTCCTTGTGCCCGCTCTGGCAAGCGCCGTTGGACCATCGGCTGTGACGTTGCTATTATTCCTGCCGATAACGCTGGAACAACCGATTCATTGGATCGCGTGGTGCTTGCTTCTTGGTACATTGGCAACGATTGGCTGTTTACTTCCAGCCATTCGATTTGGCATCCCCACGCATTGGGCTGTTCCTCCTGCCACACTGCTCGCGATACGTCGCAGTATTCCACTGATCGCTTTCAACTCATATACCAAGCTAGATCCCATTTTGGATCGAGTTTTGTTGGCAGGCTTGACGGTAGGAGCCATATCTCACCTGAATTATGCTCAACGATTTATTACGGCTCTTGTACTCGTTGCCACAAGCGGCGTCTCGACCATGGCTTTTTCCGATCTAGCAGGTGCCTTCTCGGGTGAGTTGTCGCAATTCCGAGCCCGCATCTTTGAAAATCTACGGCGTATGATCTTGGTCGTTGTCCCTGTGACCATAGGCTTGTCGTTATTCGCTCATCCGTCGATCAAAACATTACTGGAACGTGGTCAATTCACAACACACGATACCACTCAAGTCTCGCTTCTGTTGATTGCACTTATCGGCTTCTTTATAGCATCAGCGGTCGGTGATCTAATCGCGAAATGTTTCTACGCTATTGGAGATACCCATACACCGTCTGTCATTGGCGCGATCGCATTTACGGTTGGCATGGGTATGAAGTTATTTGGCGTCAATTATTGGGGAGTATTGGGTTTGGCTATTGCAACATCTGCCTATACACTTCTTAGCGTGTTGACCATGTTACCTTTATTGTTTCGTCGACTAAAACTCGAATATGTCGGTCGTGAACTAGGCCCGACTACCGTCCGCTCGTTGATCGCGTCGGCTTTTGGTAGCTTAATCGCTACCGGCGTATTGTGGCTTCCCACCACTGCAGCTTGGTGGTTAGCCGTTATTTTGGGCGCAGCGGCTTATACCGTCTTGATGTTGGCGATGAAGGACAAGACCTGGCGAAGCATGGTCCTTCGGCATCGGTAAAGCTTGGGAACCCCGGCGCAAGCTTCGCCGAAACTGGTGAAGAAATGGGATGAGCACATACTCTTCACACAGGAACAATCAAATTGCGTTTCGCATGAAGCTACTAATTTGATTACAATGTAGGGGCCTGACGCAACTCCTATAAATCTCCTCTCGTACGAATTTTTCAAAGGGCTGCGACCTTGTCCTCAGAAAACGCTGAAATCGCACTTAATCTTTCCGGGCTTTCCGCCCAAGAGGTTAACGAACGAATCAGAAAACTTATAACGACCGAACCCGAGCCGAAGCGAATTCGTTTACGGGTTGCAGATAAACAACATAATCTGCTCACGGCCATTCCATCGGTCCCTATCACCGTCGATGGAGATGTCGGCGATTATTGTGCAGCAGCACTAAAGGATGCCGATATTGATATTCTGGGAACTGCAGAAACTGGAGTTGGACATTCTCTGCAATCGGGCGTCATTTCAATCCGCAAGAATGTTGGGGCGGCAGCTGGGGCAATGGCTGCTGGTGGTCTGATCATTATTCATGGGAATGCTGGAACTCGCTGCGGAGCTGGACTGCAAGGCGCAGACATTGTGGTCGGAGGGTCCGTGGCTAGTCACGCAGGTACATTCATGCGAGATGGGACGCTGGTGATTCTTGGGGACGTAGGACCATTGGCTGGTTATGGTGCATTGGCTGGCACATGGTTTGTTCTCGGCGAAATCTGTGGACAAGCAACATGTTTGGTGGAATCAAGAATGAAAGAACCGGATAAGTTAAGGTTAGGTCTTCTGCTGCTCAACAGCGGTGTAAATGCTAACGCGAAAGACTTTCGCAAGTACGTCATTGAATCCAGTGCTGCCCTAGCATAGTCATTTCACCTATAGGTCACTTATCCCAAACAAGATTCGCCTTATGCACAGTTTACAAAGATACGGTTGGAAGTTTCCGGCAATGAGTGCTCTGTCGCAGGCGCCATTGGGAATACCTATTTCGCTAGAATGCAGGCTCACGCCACCCGCCGGACGAACCGTTCTTCTAAAATCACCTTTTCTTTTTCGACGAGTACCGTGGAACTTGATGTCGAAGGAAAATACGGTTGCCTTATGTGCCGCTGTGCGTCAATTGGGAGCCGCAATTTCAGTTCCCATTTCCATGATGGAACAACTCCCAGCCGCTGCGACTCCACTGCGTATCGCTCAGATTTGGACCGATCGTTCGCCTGATCTCTCGGAGCTAGAGATGTCGGACATCATCGAATTCAATTTTTGCAGCGAAAAGAGTGCACAATGCGAGACGTATAAACATGCCTCAGGATCGGAATCAATCCTTTCATGGCCAATCGATGTTCAAGATACCCAGGGGCTGCTTCATCGTGTCGCAATGTTGCGAGAGATAACCGAATACAAGATACCCATCGGTTTTGCGGTTCCTGCAGGCAATGTTCACGACGACATTACGATGGCACTTGAATGCGAAGTAGACTTTGTCGTCTTAACTTGGAGTCCGAGTTTATTCGATGAGAAAGGAAACGCTTTTCAAACGATTGAAATCGCTGACGCCTTATTGGAAGTGAAAGTAGCAAAAACCGCCACGCCATCGAAGCGTACCAATGAAGACCTGAAGATTATTGTCGACGCCCCGCTAGAAAGTATCGATGATTTTGCCAAACTCTTTGCATTAGGGGCAAATGCATGGTGTGGTTTATCTGCAATCGAGACGTTGATTCGTCAACCCCAGCCTCCGCAACCGAACGTGGGTTATAGCGGCATGCTTTCGAATTACGCTTCGCAGAATCGAGCTCCCTCTATCCAACCGCAGGTAGTAGAACGATTGCAAAAGTATCTCAAGAGCCTGGAATATATTACGGCCCGCGCTGGGAAGACCAAACCAAGTGAACTAACTGAGGAGCTGTTGTGCGAACAAAAGAGCTAGTTTGCCCAACGACTCTTTCCGTTACCGGCTACTGCCTCGCCAATAATCCAGCTTTGGTTGCCAGCTTCTTTGGCCATATCCATGATGGCCTGGGCGTAGTAGGGACTTACGATGAATGTAAGACCAACGCCCATGTTAAAGACGCGGAACATTTCATCTTGGGGCACTTCGCCTAATCGTTGCATCCACTGAAATACTGCTGGAATCTCCCACGCTTGCTGGAATACCAAATCAACATCAGGCGGTAGGATACGTTCCGTGTTCTCCAAAAGCCCACCACCTGTGATATGTCCAATACCATGGACTACATTCTTGACTCGATAGTGATTGAGAACTTTGCGAACCAATGACGCATAAATCTTGGTTGGCCGTATCAGTTCTTCACCGACGGTAGTGCCCAATTCGGCAACATGTGAATCCACCGTCAGCTTTGCTTTTTCAAAAACGATTTTGCGAGCCAAGCTATAGCCGTTGGAATGCACACCCGAGGACGAAACGCCCACAACAAGATCCCCAGGACGAATCTCCTTTCCGGTGATTGCTTCGGGTTTATCAACGACTCCGACGCAAAAACCGGCCAAGTCATAATCATCGCCGTGGTACACATCTGGCATGATTGCCGTTTCACCACCCAACAGGGCGCAACCAGCGTCGACACATCCATCGCTGATACCCTTGACGATGGACTCAAGCAATGGCGGATTGTCGCGTGACATTGCGACATAATCGAGAAAGAAGAGAGGTTCGGCACCGCAGCATAAGATATCGTTGACACACATGGCGACCAAATCTAAGCCAATCGTGCCATGATGTCCGACCAATTGAGCCACTTTCAATTTGGTACCCACACCATCGGTGCCCGATACCAGAACTGGCTCTTGGTAATTGCGTGAAAACAAATTCCCTTTGAAATCGAGGCTAAATAGACCAGCAAAACCACCATCATTTCGAAGGACTCGAGGGCAGAAAGTGCGGTGCATCCAGCGTGGCAAGCGTTCCATCGCCTGCTCGTAAAGTTCTAAGTCGACGCCGCTATCTTTGTAGGTAGTCTGCCCCATGGAAACTCGCCATCAGCCAATTGGGTGAGATCAAAAAATTCGTTACTCAAAGATTAACGCCTACGGCTCAAATTGACCACAGGTAGGATCGACGTAGGGACTTTCTATTGGGTGAAATGTGGCTTGAGGGTGGCTGGCGCCGAAGGCTGGTCAAACCTTGCGGCGCTGAAACACTAAACATACGAACAACTATGATAACGAGAGCAGTGGGAAAAAGCACAACCACCTAGTTGTTATTGCCCATGATCATGCCCCCTAAACCACCCAGGACAGAACCTTCATCTCGCGGCGCACCTGCACGTCCACCCGCTGCTGCCACGATTCGACCTGACAAGCGAGAAATCGGTAGACTTTGCAACCAAACGCGTCCAGGCCCAGTTAAAGTGACCAAGAAAAGTCCTTCGCCACCGAACAGCGTATTCTTGACGCCACCCACCATCTGAATGTCATAACTGACCGTCGGGGCCAATGCGACCAAACAGCCCGTATCAAGCAACAACCTTTCCCCCGGCCCTAGGTCACGATGCATCAACATCCCACCGGCATGTATCAAGGCAATGCCATCACCATTGAGTCGTTGCATGATGAAACCTTCACCACCAAACAAGCCAACACCAAACTTCTTCTGAAAAGCGATGTTGATCTTGATGCCCTTGGCACCACACAAGAAGGAGTCTTTTTGGCAGATGATCTCGCCACCCAATTGGTCCAAGTGCAAGGGGATAATGCGGCCAGGGTAAGGAGCTGCAAACGCAACCACTTCGCGAGAGCGTGGATTGCGATTGGTGAAAGTTGTCATGAACAATGACTCGCCTGTGATCATACGTTTTCCAGCGCTGACCATCTTTCCCCAGAAGCCACCTCCGCTATCCGATGGATCGCCGAAGACGGTTTCCATCTGGATTCCAGGTGTCATGTACATCATGCCACCCGCTTCAGCGATAACCGTCTCACCTGGATCTAACGTGACCTCAGCAAATTGAATATCCTCGCCGAAGATCTCATAGTCGATTTCGTCCGCGTTACGTTTTCTTGAAACATTGGATGGTTGCAAGGTTTCGATCACTGTTTCCGAAGCATGCTGTCCAGCGACAAAAACTTGATCACAGCCTTTGCAGCGAAACGATTTACCGGAGTGCTCGGGGGATATGCGATACTCCTTACCACAGTTGGGGCAATTGATGGTGAGCACTTCAAATCTCCATTGGCGACGACCACGAAATAAAAAACGGCCGGATCTACAGGCGTAGATCCGACCGAAATTAGGCGCTAAATTGGCGAGAAACTATTCAAAGTGGGTTAGTGGGGAGTTATTTTGCCACTGTTCAAGTCACTCAAATATTGGTCGAGGGCTCGTTTGATCACCCCACTCATCAAGAACACACCAATCAAGTTGGGCACGGACATCGACAAAATCAACATATCACTAAAATCGAGGATGTTTTGGGGGGATACAATCGACCCAAGGAACGTAAAAGTCAAGAACAAGCATTTGTAGAACAACGACGACCGAGGACCAAACAAGTAGACAAAGCAACGTTCACCATAGTACGACCAAGATATACAAGTCGAGTAGGCGAACATAACTACGGAGATGTACAAGATATACTTGAACCAAGCGAAATCTGGATTTTGAGTAACAACCATCAAAGTGATTTGAGCACCCTTGCCAGTTCCAGCAAGTTCTTTCACTTCAGGTGCGGCGTAGAGTCCAGTCACGATGATCATCAAAGCGGTTACGGTGCAAACAACAACCGTATCGATAAAGGGCTCCAAAAGTGCCACAAAACCCTCAGACATCGGATTGTCTGTCTTAGCGGCTGAATGCGCGATAGCCGCCGACCCAGCCCCAGCTTCGTTCGAGAACACTGCCCTTTTCACGCCTTGTACCATTACTCCCAAAAATCCTCCCGTAATACCTTCCGGCGTGAAAGCACCAGCGAAAATCGCTTGTATTGCCGCAGGAATGCTGGAGATGTTAAGAGCGATGATCACAAGTGCCATTGAGACGTAAGCCAAACACATGAACGGTACGATCTTCTCAGCCGTCTGACCAATCGACTTGATACCACCGAGAATCACGACCCCAACCGCGACAACCATTACCAATCCATAGATCCAGGGCATATCTTTAAGAAATGCTAAGTTGGGATCACTACTTATGGCATTGAGCGATTGCACTACTTGGTACGAATTACCGCCACCGAACGAACCACCAACACAAAGTACGGCAAACACAACCGACAAAACAGCGCCAAGTTTTCCAAGTCCCATCTTGCCTAAACCTTCCTTGAGGTAAACCATCGGTCCACCAAGGACAGTGCCATCTTTACCAACTCGTCGGTACATAACGGCTAATGAACACTCAGCGAACTTACTAGTCATACCTAGCAGGCCACACAAGATCATCCAAAATGTCGCTCCTGGCCCCCCCATACCAATTGCGACCGCCACACCAGCAATGTTTCCTAACCCGACGGTTCCCGAAAGCGCGGAGGCTAACGCTTGGAAATGCGAGACTTCACCCGGCTTGTTCGGATCATCATACTTCCCCCGAACAAGATCCAGGCCATGTTTGAAGCCGCGAAAGTTGATGAACCCCATTTTCAAGGTTAAAAACACACCGCCGCAAAGCAACCAAATTACGACAAAAGGAACACTGGCTCCTAGCCACTTCGACGTACCGAAATCAAAGAATAAAACCGCGGCCATCGGAGCAACAACGTATTTACCCGCTGCCGCGTCGATATTATCGATCCAGGACTTCTTTACTTCTGCGGGGGGCGTCGGAGCAGCGGTTGACGATTCAGGCGTTGTTTCGGCTAGTTTCCCTGGGTCGCTCGGCTGATTTTCTACCGGAGGCTGCGTGGAGGAATTGGATACCGTACCTGATGAAGGCGCATCTTGCCCAGAAAGCTGAACCGACAACAAATTGAAGGCGAACAACAGAAACAGCCCCACGAACCATTGACGTGGGACGCTGGGCATTAAACCAGCGGATAGTGTTTTTTGCATGAAACCAATCCTCGACAATCTCACCACCAAACGCCCGCAATAGATGGACGTGTAGCCGCGATCTCGTTGGATACAAAAAGAGTTAAGAGATGTAGAAGGTAACCAATTCAGAGAGGATGTTAAGGGTTCTATTGGAATTGGAAGCCCCGGTCAAATCAATTCCCAGCTTCCAGAAAATAGTTCAATAAATGAGCTATTTTTCAGCTCACTTCTTCCGTAAAACCCATACAACTTCGCTGACATGCGAAAGTCCGCTCGCTTCTGTTTCCAAAGGGGCCATCAACGGCGGAAATTGATCGATTTCTACCGCATTGTTCCCTTGCTCATGCTTACGGAAAAGAAAGAGATACGTCTCGTTCTGAGGGCGATAATGATGGAAAAACAAATCGTTTTTGCGGTGCAATAAACGCCGCAGCTTCTCGGTCTGCTGCTGTAAACCG
>JBILTA010000118.1:0-10963 GCA_044371785.1 Pirellulaceae bacterium
GGGAGGTAGTGGCGTGGAAACATCCGCAGGAGCTACAGGCATATTTCTTAGGGGAACTCCCCAATAGTAGTTTCGGTTTCCGAGTTGCCATTGAGTTTCGTAGTTTGGCTTGATAGTAGGAGCAAGGCCCCGTGGCGTTCTAAAGCCATCGCGAGAAACGAAGTACTCGAATGTGTAGCTCCTACCGCCACTTTTTTCTAGAGTGATCGACACACGTCGTAATGGTGCTGCGATACTGGTCGTTGTGGCAAGTGTGGAGGGGACAATACCCGTTACGATAACTTGCCGAACCCAGCCTGAGGTATTGGGGATTTCGGTACCATCGCGATAATGCAGTGTTGACTCCTTTAACCCGTTATAGTCATCCACATCATCCCAATTGTCGCGCACAATGGCATCCGTCTCGGTCGCTTCACGTCCCAATGCCGTTGTCGTTTCAATCGGATCGACGTAATTCAGAGCTGAGATTTCTGAGAAGATCTGCTCCGCTAGACCCAAAGCCCGCAGACCATCCAGATCTCGCCCCGTTGATTGGGTTGAAAAAGCAAGCGTATGTAGGCTGCCTATCAACAACACAGAGACAAGCGTAATGGAGACGGTCGTCTCCATCATGCTAAAAGCTCGGCAGAGCGAGTGCGAAACACGTACAGGTGTACGTGTTTCGCATTTGGTTGTGGTTCTCGACTGGTTGGTGTTATTCATAGTTGACTAATTTGCGCTGGCACCGACTGCAAAACTGCCTGAAATGAACGCTTCACTGTCCGTTAACCGAAAATTTGTTGCCGTGCTTGAAGTAGGGGTGGGGATCTTGCGGTAGCCAATACCTAACGTCACGGCACTACTTGATGTGTCACCTGCCCCCATAATCACCGACAAGTTGTTCGATAACCCGGTATAATCAGGAATGTAGCTATCGTCGCGAGCGCAGAGAACGCGGAAAAGGAGCATGTTATTGCTGGTTGTTGCACAGCTATTCGAGGTGGGTGTAGTGCTTGTTCCGACGGTAGTTGAAGTATGGGCGACTATGGTTCCGTTGGAGTCCGTGATGCGGAGCAACGTAGCTGACATTCGAATGCTGGTGGAGTTCGAGATGGTAAGGTTCACTGATTCATTGGCAGTCGCATTTCGCCACCAGACACGCAACTGAAGCGGGGAATTCGGACGGTTGATTAAATTGGTCCATGTACCAGACGACAGGGTCAATGTCCCAGATGACGAGTCGGATGCCAAAACTAGAACTAACATATCGCCGGCGAGTGTATTCGGGACGGGTGGAATCGTGAGGCTCGTTGTGGAACTCGATGAGAGTGCTGAAGCATAGCCCGAAACCCTAAGTATAGGCGAGGGCGGTGTGATAGGTGCAGCGGGAACGAAGTAGGTTGGGCGTGTCGTTCGGGTTAATGTACCCATCGAGTACGGAGTAGTAACACTACTGGCTGTCCGTGAAACCGAGGCACTGCCATCGGTAGGGAAGTTGTAGGTTACTACATCAGGTACGTCATCTCCTGAGCGATCTGGGACGGTTAACGATAGCGTGTTAGCATCGGGTGTTTCGAATTTTGTAGCTTCGCGTAGATCGACGCGAAGTTGCTCTATCGACTGGCGTTGTTGTGACGTGCCTTGTTGTTGTGCGGACGTAACCTGAAGGGCTTTGTTCGACATCAAGATACTAGCCGTCAGGCCCGTCAAGAGAATGCTGCTCGTGATCATGGTGGCTAAAAGTTCTATGAACGTCATACCGCGACGAGCGGCCATTACATGTCTCGTTTTAGGCCATCGTTGGTTTATCGATACACATGTGCTACTTGCGTGATTTTGGTTCATTGGCAGTGCGCTCGATGTTATGGAAGTGGTACAAACGCAGGCGAGATTTGAACCGTTTTCGTTCGGCTTCCACTTCGAAAGCGAACCGAAGCGATACTTCCGGCCACCAGTCCACTAGTGTCGCCAGATGCAGCACTGATTTCACCTCGATGATTTATCTCCAAATAGTCATTTGGCGGAGCGGAGAACGCATCGATGGTTACGACATTTTGGGCGGTTGTGTTTAGGTTTACGGTTTCTGTTGACAGTATGGAACCCGCCGCTGTGAAACGCCGAATCTGATACGCAAAGCTGCCCGTTGTCGGCATAAAGCGAATGCGACGATTTTCGCGGATTGCGAGACTGCGACAACTTTGTAATTCGGCAAAAAACTGTCTCGAGGCAGACTCGAGACGTTGACCTTCAAGACTCTGTTGTAACTTTGGAACTGCGGCAACGCAGATGATCCCGATGACCATAGTGGTAATGGTCATTTCGAGCATCGTGAAGCCTCGGCGATTGCGATGTATCATTGGATAACCCATGAAAACTGGAAATTGTTCCGATTCGGTCAGGCTCCGAACATCCGTTAGTCCATGGGAAGAGTAGCTTTGTGGAAACGAAAAGAGCCGAGGTTCTAACTACCTCGGCTCCTGGTAAACAAGATAAAGATCGGATTGTTCCGATTTTGTGGTTTTTGACCGCTTAACTCCCTTATTCGTTGTTGGGCTTTTCGGCAATGCACCACAAGTGGCCTTCTGTTCGGATATAAACACAGCCGTTTGCAATGGCTGGAGTTGCATTCGTCGATTCGCCTAATTCGTTGCTCGATATCTCTAGAAATTCAGGTTCCAGTGCATAAACATGCGTTGTTCCTGCTTGGTCAATTGCATAGAGTTTCGAGCCAGCTCGCACGATAGAGGACCAGGTCCCGCCGCCTGCCGCTGCACGACTAAGACGTCGATGCCACAGTCGTTCACCCGTTTGTAGGTTTAGACATTCGAGAATCCCTTGCATGGTTGAGACATAAATCTTGTCATCATAGATAACGCCTGTACCAATTCTTGGGCGATCATTTTCGTCGTGCCAAAGTCGATTTGGCAATTGGTCTCCGGTACCATTGGGTTTTACTACAAAGGCAGCTCCGCCGAGGCATGCGACGTGCGTGCCATTATGAACAGGAGATGGCAGAACTTGAGCGCCATTGCCGGCACATTCCCAGAGCGTTTTTCCATCGCGTGGTGAAACGGCTATTAGCTTATCTGGGAGGCTTAGAAGAACTTCGGTTGGTTGGTCTTGAACCTCGCGAAGTATTGGCGTTGCCCAAGTGCCGAACGGATCACGAAGCGTTGAGCCAGGTGGTAATTGTGGCCCGCCGGGTTGATCGAAAGGGTTGGGGGCATTTGATTGCGGGATGTCAATTCGCCACAACTCACTTCCATCTTTCATGGATAGTCCCATAAAGAATTGTTCTTTACCTGGACCATAATTTAATATGCAAACATCGTCCCAAATAATGGGGGATGGACCTTGACCGAAAAGATGCTCGGGAGTGCCAAGTTCCTTCTTCCAGATAAGCTTCCCTTCCAGATCGCAACAGACAACTCCAGCTGCGCCGAGTATAGCAACGACATGTTTACCGTCTGACGCAGGGGAGCCAGCACAATGAGGATTTGTCGGATGCGTTGGTTCTGGTTCAGTAACGTCCAAGCTGTATTTCCATACCTGTTTTCCGTCGACCGTACTGTAGGAAATGATCGAACGTTGCTTTCCATCATTTTCTGATTGAGTGATCAGCACTTGATTCTGTACCACAATCGGAGAAGAGTTCCCTGGGCCCGGCAGTGGAACTTTCCAAGCGACATTCTTTTCTTTATCCCAGTTCACAGGAAATTGAGATTCCAGTGATGTTCCGTCCAAGTGAGGTCCACGCCAAGTGGTCCATTCGTCGCCGCTGGCAAAGTTACTGCCTAGGATTGTAGTTGCTGCAAAAAAACACGAACCGAGTTTGGGTGCAATACACGAGAGTAAGCGAAGGGCTTTTGGGGGGAATTTAATGCTCATTAAGAATGGCTCAAGGAGAATACAGTCGACGCACTTTGTGAGTCAAAAACAAGGGGAATAACACATAAAGAGGGCTTATTGGGTACGCTAAGGACGTTCAGGGCCCTTTTCAAAGCGTATTTCGTCGCTATTACGCCCAATTATGCCCCATAGTTCGGTCAAATGCCGAATTTGTCTCGTTGAGAAAGAAGAGATTACCCTGTAAGCTTACCCCAAAATACGAATGTACTGAACTTACAGAAATTTAACCCAAGATACGGTCAGGAGTCGACGTTTATGTCAATGGAGAATGCACCGGTTATTTGTGCTGTCGAAAACGGTGTAGTGATTGCAACGGTACTCGTACCGCAAATACGCGATCCGCAAGTCGTCGAAACTCTGCGAGCGACGATGTTGCAGGCGATCGATTCCAGTGATGCGCGTAGTGTTATCGTCAGTCTTCGCGATGTAAAGTTCATGATGAGTATGTCATTTCTGGCGTTTATGGCAGTGCGAAGAAAGATGGGTGAAGGTCGTGTCGTTTTATGTGATATCAACCCAGAGATCGCGGAAATCTTGTCACTTTGCCGCTTGATTCCTACCGAAAAAATGCCCTCTGCTCCTTTTGAAGTTGCTTCCTCACTAAGCGAAGCTCGCGAACGTTGTGGTTTAGTATGAAACAACAACCAGCGTCTGACCACAATCATTGTTCTGAAAGAATCGGCGTTTCACGGTCATGGAAGATCCTTTGAGTTGTTATCTACTTCCACCCACGGACATCGCTCATTGGGTAGAAGCACCGCGAGAGCCCTCTGTCATTGCCAGCCCCAACTACGATTGGCTGTTGATACTGCAACGCAATCCTCATCCTAGTATCGGTGAGCTTGCCAAACCGATGGCAAAGCTGGCTGGATTTCGATTTGAACCTCAAAGTCGCCGGGCTTTTCAAACGGAATTCTGGAGCGGTATGGAATTGCGGCGTTTTCAGGAAGAGGAGATTATTTCTATTCCGCTAGTGTGTAACGCTAGAATTGGAAGGGTTTCTTGGTCCCATCGAAGCACTTCGGTTGCTTTTACTTTATGTTTTGATGATCGGACCGAGTTGTGGTGGTTCGATGTAACTGCGCCGCAAGAACCAAAACGGGTTTGTGCAGATATTGTTGAAGGCTTGTGTGAATTCGATTGGGCCAGTGATGGTGAGAGATTAATCTATTTTGAACCTCATTTCGCTGAAGCAGACCGGCCGCAGGCAGATATTGTCCCACGCGGACCTGTCATCGAAGAATCGATAGCCATCGAGTCGCCGGCACGAACCTATCAAGATCTCCTCACCAATCAGGCCGATGCAGATCTATTTGAATTCTTGGTCACAACGCAGGTCGTTGTAGTCCAGCCGAGGACACTTGAAGTACAGCGAATAGGCAGTGCGGGGATGTATCTCTCTTGCGATGAGTCCCCTGATGGTCGGCATTTTTTAGTATCAGAACTGAAAAAGCCATTTTCTTACACTCTTCCGTTTCAGTTCTTTCCAAGGAAAACTTCTGTATGGGGAAGTAATGGTCTAGAGCTATTTCCGATATGTGATCTACCCATTGCGGATCGTATTCCTATCGAAGGAGTCCGCACAGGTCCACGCCATATTAACTGGCTGCCAGGTACTGATGCCAAATTGATTTGGTGTGAAGCTCTGGATGGTGGTGATCCTCGTAAACAAGTTGAGTATCGGGATCGGATCATGGCATGGGAGGCACCTTTTCAATCTGCTGCAAAGGAACTGCTTTGCATTCAACAGCGGTACACCGGACGTTTGTCTTTATCTGATTCCAATTTGATGTTGGTCACCCAATATGATCGTGATCGTCGATGGACGCGAACTTTATTGCATGATCTGGATTCACCTCAAGCAACACCGCGTGTGTTGAGTGATCGGAATATCAATGACCATTATGGCGACCCTGGTAGCGTCATGACGATACGTGACAGGCGAGGGAGCAGAATAGCATTGCAATTTGGTAATGCGATTGCTTTGTCTGGACATGGAGCAAGCCCGGAAGGTGCTCTCCCCTTCTTGGATATGTGGGATTTAAAATGGGGAAAGGCTAGACGTGTTTGGCGCTGCGAAACGGGATGTTATGAATCGGTGGTTTACATTCGAGAAGATTCGGAAAAAGAGACGCTGCAAGTCGTCACTCGTCATGAATCTAAGGGATCGCCTCCCAACTGCCGGTTGCATCATCTTGGAAATCAAACGACTCAATGGATCACTAACTTCGCTGATCCATTGCCTGAATTGAGAGACTTTCCCAAACGTTTGGTGCGATATCAGCGACGTGATGGTATCGAATTATCCGCAACTCTGTATCTACCGAAAAATCACCGCGAAGGTGAGCGACTGCCACTGTTGTTGTGGGCTTATCCGCTCGAATACAGCGATTCCAGCACGGCGAGCCAAATCACTCGTAGCCCCGATAGGTTCACGCGATTGATGGGGTGCAGTCATCTTACGCTTCTCACCCAGGGCTTTGCGATCATGGACAACGCAACGATGCCCGTTGTTGGTGACTCAGAAACGATGAACGATCGATTTATCGAGCAAGTTGTCCAGTCGGCTGAGGCTGCTATTGATTTTGCCGTTAACGAAGGAATCGCCGATCGTGAGCGTGTTGGTATCGGGGGGCATAGTTATGGGGCCTTCATGGTGGCAAACCTCATGGCTCACAGCCAACTATTCCGAGCTGGAATTGCTCGAAGTGGCGCTTATAATCGAACGCTGACGCCCTTTGGTTTTCAAGCGGAACGCCGTCCGCTGTGGCAAGCCAAAGAGGTTTACCAACAGCTCTCTCCATTCTTGTTTGCAGACCAAATCAAGCAACCACTCCTGTTAATTCATGGCGAAGATGACAATAATCCTGGAACGTTGACCATCCAGTCGAAGCGAATGTACCAGGCGATTAAGGGTAATGGAGGCATTTGTCGTTTGGTGTTATTGCCACATGAGGGTCACGGATACAAAGCTCGCGAAAGCGTTTTGCATACTCAGGCCGAGATGGTGTCTTGGTTAAATCGATACGTTCGCGACCGTTGAGCGAATCTTCTCGTCGCTTCTTCTCTCCCAGAACGAATGAGGTTATCTATGTCATACGTACTTGCGTTGGACCAGGGGACAACTAGTTCAAGAGCTATTCTTTTTGATGCACAGGGACGCGTCGTGCAGGTCGCCCAAAAAGAATTTCGTCAGTTTTTTCGACAACCAGGGTGGGTTGAACACGACGCGAGCGAGATTTGGAAATCACAGTTAGAAGTGATGTTGGAAGTCTGCGCGCGCACTCATGTTGGTCCAACCGATATTGCGGCTATCGGTATCACCAATCAGCGAGAAACAACCGTGCTTTGGGATCGAAACACGGGGGAACCGGTTTGCCCAGCGATTGTATGGCAGGATAAAAGAACCGCCCGACGTTGCGAAGAATTGGTGGATAGTGGTATTGCCAAAGAAATTACCAAACGAACCGGGTTGATTGTTGATTCCTATTTCTCTGCCAGCAAGTTGGAATGGATGTTGCGAAACATACCAGGCGTTAAGAAGCGAGCTGCCAAAGGCGAATTGGCATTCGGTACAGTCGATAGCTGGTTGCTCTGGAACTTGACCGGAGGAAAGGTACATGCAACCGACACCAGCAATGCATCCCGCACGATGTTGTTCAATATTCATAAGCTGCAATGGGATGAAAGGCTACTTGAGATTTTTTCGATTCCTCCCTCTCTGTTACCTGAAGTTCGTTCGAGTTCCGAGGTATACGGACATACGGATTTACTCGGAAATTCAGTCGCCATCGCAGGTATTGCGGGCGATCAACAAGCTGCCCTATTCGGGCAAGCATGTCATGAGCCTGGAATGGTTAAGAACACCTACGGGACCGGTTGTTTTATGCTTATGAATACGGGCGAAGCACCAGTACGATCCAAGAATCGTCTCTTGACAACAATCGCTTGGACTATCAACGGGAAAACCGAATATGCGCTGGAAGGAAGTGTCTTTGTTGGTGGAGCGGTAGTGCAATGGCTGCGCGATGGCTTAGGAATCATCAAGCAGTCGCGTGATGTGGAAGAGCTAGCTCGAGAAGTTTCGGATACTGGCGGCGTTTATTTTGTACCAGCATTTACGGGCTTGGGGACGCCGCACTGGAATCCAGATGCTCGCGGAACAATTACTGGCTTGACACGTGGTACTCAGGCCGCGCATATCGCTCGAGCCGCGCTTGATGGAATTGCATATCAAGTAAACGATGTGCTTATTGCCATGCAAGCGGACAGCCAAATCAAATTGAAGCAACTTCGCGTCGATGGTGGCGCCTGCAGCAACAACTTGCTGATGCAGTTTCAAGCGGATCTCTTGAAGACATCCGTGGTGCGTCCTCGAGTACAAGAGACAACTGCTTTGGGAGCAGCCTACTTAGCTGGTTTGGCGGTTGGGTACTGGAAGAGTCGCAAGGAAATTGCCAAACAGTGGCAAGTCGAAGCAACTTTCAAGCCGACGATGAAACCGAGTCAACGCGATGTTCTATTGGCGGGCTGGGCGAATGCCCTTAAGGCAGCAGAGAATGCTCCGGCAGGTGCTTCTTGAATGCGAGTCTGGTTATGAAAAGAGAAGACTTACTGCAAAAGGCTCAATCAAAAGAGGTGTGGGATGTTGCGATCATCGGCGGAGGCGCAACGGGACTTGGAGCGGCGCTCGAGGCAGCGTCGCGTGGGTTGAAAACCATTTTGTTCGAACGTCGCGACTTTGCTTCGGCTACGTCAAGTCGAAGTACGAAGTTGGTTCATGGTGGTGTTCGGTACCTCGAACAAGGCAATGTCAGTCTGGTGCGCGAGGCGCTGCATGAACGGGCCCGTTTGTGCGTTAATGCCCCTCATCTGGTACGCAAGCTGAACTTTGTTGTCCCTTGTTATCGATGGTGGGAAAAACCCTATTATCGCATTGGTCTTGGTGTGTACGATCTATTGGCAGGACGACATGCAAAACCGAAGTCGCGGTTACTGTCAGCTCAAGCAGTGTGGGGATTATTGCCAGGCATTAAACGCGAGGGCCTTCGAGGTGGTGTAGCCTACTGGGATGGACAATTCGATGATGCGCGTTTGGCGATTACGCTCGCCAGAACCGCCTGTAAACAGGGAGCGGTAGTGCTCAACTATGCGCCCGTGATGGGCTTACAAAAAGAGAATGGTAAAGTAGTTGGGCTAAACGCACTCGATGCGGAAACGCAAACGGAGATATCTATTCGCGCTACGTGTGTCATTAATGCCACAGGTATTTTTGTTGATGAAGTTCGCAAGTGGGAAGCACCAAACTGCGAATCGATGCTGGCCTATAGCCAAGGAATCCATCTGGTTTTGCCGAGGGAATTCCTCCAAGGTGAAACGGCCATCATCGTTCCAAAGACGAAAGACGGTCGAGTCATTTTCATCATACCTTGGCATGGTCAGGTTCTTGTCGGCACCACGGACACCGCCATCGACGCAGCCGAATATGATCCACAACCGCGCGAAAGTGAAATCGAGTTTCTGCTTGAACATGCTGGAATGTATTTGACGCAACAACCTCAACGCTCAGACATTAAGTCCATTTTTGTCGGGATTCGACCTTTGGTTCGAAGATCTAAATCAGCGGCCACATCAAAGCTTTCTCGTGACCATACGATTTTAGTTGAGAATTCTGGTTTGATTACGATTACGGGTGGTAAATGGACCACGTATCGCAAAATGGGTCAGGATGTTATCGAAACGGCAATTCTCGCACATCGCTTAAAAGCAAACCCAAGTATTACTGCGACGCTGAAATTGCTTGGGGCAGACCGGAATTGCGAGGATGCCAAAATAAATGGAGGCTCGGAATTAGAGTTTTTGCCATTGAAGCTTTATGGTGACGAGCAACCCTTGCTCGAATCGCTGATTGCGGACCGTCCTGAACTTGGAAGGCCACTCGCGGCCGGATATGGCTACACGCAAGCGGAAGTTGTTTGGGGTATTCGTTATGAGATGGCTCGAACCGTTGAAGATCTACTGTATCGTAGAACAAGATTGGGGTTGTTAGATCAAAATGCGAGCCAAGCAGCAGTGCCCGTAGTTGAAGAATTGTTGCGTACGGAAGGAATCTCCCATGGGGTCTAAATACGGCGGCATTGGCTTTGCCGTCTTTATTCTGTTGACTGTTGCATTTGCAATGAGTTTTCCTGATATCTGCAGGAAATGGGGTACCTACGAAACAAAAGCCCTCATATTTCCATTGATCCAGGTGATTATGTTTGGGATGGGAACGACTCTTGGCCCCGCCGATTTTTTGCGTGCCTTCAGAATGCCCAAAGCTGTCTTATGCGGCATGGTGCTTCAATTCACCGTTATGCCGCTGCTGGGGATTGGCATCGGCAAAGCGATGGGATTTACACCCGAAATCGTAGCAGGCATGATCCTGGTTGGAGCAGCGCCAGGAGGAGTTGCATCCAATGTGATAACCTACTTGGCTAAGGGGAATGTTGCCTTGTCTGTTACTATGACAGCATGTTCCACCATGGCTTCGCCCGTTATGACACCTCTGCTGATGAGTTGGTTGGCGGGAACGATTGTTCCGGTGAACTTTGGGAGTATGTTTTCATCCATTATATGGATGATTGTTGTGCCCATTGTAGGAGGGTTGATCGCGAATGAAATATTGAAGAGATTCAATTGGCGCGGTGCTTGGATTGATCGTGTCTTGTCCCTGATCTCGATGGTTGGAATTGCTGTTGTTTTGGCGATCATCGTCGCCGAGTCACGAAACGATCTGCTCAACGTCGGTGTTTGGCTGATCGTTGCTGCAATCCTGCATAATGGTTTAGGATATCTGCTGGGATATTGGGGGGCATATTGTTCTGGGTTGAGTGAATCAGAACGAAGGACCGTTGCAATTGAAGTCGGAATGCAGAATTGCGGGATGGCAACGGGTTTAGCCATCAACGTACTCAAAAGCGCCCAGATTGCTCTTCCAGCCGCAATCTTTGGTCCATGGATGAGTGTTTCGGGCGCGATGTTGGCCGCCTGGTGGCAAGGTTCAGCAGTGGAATCTATTGTCGATTCAACATCG
>JBILTA010000641.1:0-3416 GCA_044371785.1 Pirellulaceae bacterium
ACAACGGGAAGAGTTTGAGCCCACAAAGGAGTTGTTAGCCAAAACGAATGGGCAAAGTAAATGCACAAAAGTAAACAATACCACTGACAACAGTGGACTCTGCGCATCAACGACTTAAGATGCCAAACAGGACGCATGCCAATCATGACTCCACCACGCCCGGACTGGCAATCGTGGCTGTGCCGCTCGGTGGATTCGAGATAGGCTCCGAAGCAGCCTGATTACTTTTCTCGAGCCGGGGAGTGACCCCAGATCCAGTAACAATATTCTGCGATCCCGAGGGCGGATAGCTGGTGAAGACACTTCTTCGTTTTACGCGGCGACCAATGGCCCATTGTGAAGTGAGTATCACTATTGCTAGAAGCGATGCCACGACAACCAATTGCCCTAATACCATCGCAGCGTCCGGCGCGTACATCGCAACAGTGGCTAAAGATACAAAGAAAATTGACAGAGCAACGGGATGGCGGAAAAACTTCAAGGTACTCCACACCAAGGTCAATACGATAATGGCAGCCCCTACAGGTAGCCAAATCCAGGGCTTGGGCATGATTGTAAAGCGTATACCGAGTGGTATACCAAAGCCACTCATTACGTATCGGTTCAGACGAGCCGGCAGTGGGGCTTGTGAACTTGCCCCTGCCCAGCTTTCAAGTTCGGTTTGATTCGAAGCACTACTGCGATGCCAGCCAAGCCCAGACCAGGTCCATTGCCACTCGGGTGTCATGTTCGCAGGCTGCAACACCAAGTGCTCAGATGAGGGGAGAACCAGCTCCCAGAGAAATGGAGGGTTACCCGTCGCATTGATCACTTTCGGCATTGAGATTTCGACCGCTTCACCCGTAATCGAGCGACCTGCTTCCGACCACAACTCGATGCTTCTATGACCCTGTGCGTTGTCTTCTGGCAGTTCGATCACCAGAGTCGTCGATTCCTTGTCGACGCTATACGCACCACGCTTTCCATCAACTAAGACATCATAAAGCGCACTCAAACTGCTTGACGGAATCTGTATGCTCACGCGTCGATCGGAAGTTTCGACGGCAAAAACCATCCTGTCACGACGCTGAGCCGTATTGAACGCTGTTTGCAACCACGCTCGCTGTACTCGGACCGTCCCCGTTCGGAGGCGATCCAATCGCTTGACACTCAACAGCATTCCACTCAGTGTATTGTCTGTTTGTAAAGATATTTCATCGCTCGAATTGGTCCAGTCAAGAGCACGCCATTCACTATTGCCTCTGTTAGATGTTCTTGTCGATAACAATTCCACATCCGGAGAATGCTGTAAACTCAAATTGGCTTTCAGATAGCCCGTTTTTTCGGGCAGCGTCAACGAGGCCAACGCAATCTTGTTTTCGACCGCTTCCCCTTCACGCAAGTTGATGGGTAGCTTCGTATCAACCGCAATCTGTAGTTCGCCGACCAGATCACCAGCTTGCATGAACTCCACCAGTACCTCATCTTCCCCAATCACCACGCCCGACATCGGATCCGCGGCAACTTCAAGTAAAGACATCGTATTGCCATCAATCGTCGCAATGATAGCGGAGCGTTCAAATGCACTTCGATTGACGATCATTCGCAGCATTGCTAATGGCTCATTGGCAACTCGAACTTTCCAACGCTGCGTCACCGACACTAATTGTGTGGTGACATCGACATGAGTGTCCACTTCAGCAGTCACTTGTTGTGGCAATAGATCGCGCACGCCCGACCACTGCGGCACTGAGGATGCGGATTGGAAACGATATGCCACTGCGCGTCGACGACGATCTTGTGGTATTAGCTCCAAAGCGGATGCGGGGATCTCGGAGTCAGCGATCAATCCGACGGTTTCCGTTTCGTTCGGTTGCAGCATCACATTGTCGGCCGGTACCAGCACCAGCGTACCAGCGCCATAATCTAATCGAGTAGTATCGACACCGGGGAGTTCGCTCAGCAAGGAAGGGAGGTCCAGCGTTAAGGGCAAACTGCGGTCGTCGGCTAACTCGCGCACACCTTCTACACGCCAATTGGTATTGCGAGTGCTATCGCTTGCAATAGTTGTTGCTGGAGGTGGTTGTAATCGTACCCGGTTTTCACCTTCGGGCTGAATCGAGATGGCTGAACCTGTAATCGCTTGCTCTACCTCAGAGAGAGTCCAACTGCCAGGTGCCATGACCACACTGGAACCAGAACCCTGTGGTAACGAGATATCCAAGAGCCCCTTTAATAGAAGGCGATTGCGATACACTTCAACAACATAGATGGGACGCAGACGCGTTTCGGAGAACTCTGGCCGTAATGATAAGTTCAAGGAGGCGGGATGCCGATCGAATCGATATCGAACGGTATTACCTTCGATGACACTGGAGGCGTCATTGGGGACCGGAAAAGTATTGCTGTTTGCCAATGTGATTAATCGATAATTCGCAGGATAGGCGAGTTCAATATAGCCTTCGTGGCGATCGACCGTTTGTATTTGTGGTGCTAACAACCGAATAGGCCCACCTGATTCCACCGTTTGCGGCACCCATACCCAATCAATGGTAACCTCTAACGGTCCAGTTCTTCGTCCGTCGTTCAAACGACAACGCACCATAACGTCCGTAGCAGTCGTGGCGGAGGTTGTTTCCGTGGCGACCTCTTCGAGCATATAGGCCGATTCTCCAACACTGCCAACAGCGGGTTGCCATTGTGCACCAGCTGGCAAGGTCACCAAGAACTCACCGGCAATGTTGCTCGAGGTTGCCTGAATCACAAAAGTTGTCTTACACTTCCACGGATTGCCGGCTTCTGCTACCTCAACACGTGTATTGCTCTGACACTCGATCGCAAAAGCTCGAGTCTGCTCGTTGCCCAGTCGCCATTGCAAATTCTGATTGCCACCGCTCGTCTCATAAAGGAACTCAGTTCGGTTGTTGGCCACCGCTTGGCTTGTGATCGCGATCCCAGGTTGGCCTTCGATCTCGGGGCGTAACTCGTTGCCATCCACCGTCACGCGAACTTTAACCGGGGCTGCGGGCAGCGATGTTTTGAGAGACAGCCTATCGATGGTTTGAGTGACCTTGGAAATCAATTGCAATTTCAAGGTATGCTCGCTATTGGCATTACCCTTGATCCACCATTGATATCCGGCTGTCGTTGACATCATCTCAAGCAGATGCTCGCCTTCTCCTGAAAACTGGGGTGTTGCAGATAAGTGCCACTCCGAGAGCCCCACAGGAATAGCGACAGCCCCTGTCGCCGCTGAACTCAAGCGTACCGATAACGTGACATCCCACTTTGCCAATCCACCTTGCACGTCACCCACAATATCCCAATTCAAAATTTGATGTGTTGGGAGCTGTGGATCCAATAATGGCTTCTGCGACCTAAGAAGTCGTTCGAATTCCTCGTAACGCAAGTTCGGCACAAAGATGTAGTTGCCGCCG
>JBILTA010000117.1:0-10963 GCA_044371785.1 Pirellulaceae bacterium
CAAACCTTAGAACTTCAACGCGGACGGCCGACATCCGCGATCTTGTTCATAAGCGATGGCATTAACACCGATGGTATGCCTCTAAATGAAGTAGCCACTTTGTTTCGTGCTGCTAATCTCTCTGTATTCGCGCTCGGCGTTGGAACGGATAAAGCCGAGCCCGACGTACAACTCGCAGATGTCATGGCTGACTCGATTGTCTTCGTAGGAGATACGATTCAAATCCCGTTTACATTGCGGCTTCAAGAGCTGACCTCGCAGACGCTTAAAGTTCAAGTTCGCAATGCAGAGAACAACGCAGTTCTGTCCGAACAAACGGTAACGAGCCAAAGCGGACAAGATCTTGCCTCGGGAACATTAACATTCAATGCTGAACAAGCCGGCAACCTACGAATGGTGATCGAAGCTCTTCCCGTGCCAGGCGAGAAACTGACAGAAAACAATTCTCTTCAACGCACGATCGAAGTCCGCGATCAGGCGATTCAAGTTCTATTGGTACAACAATCACCGTCGTATGAATTTCGTTTTCTTAAGAGTTTGCTCGAACGAGCCAGACAACCTGGTTCACCCGACAAACCTACCTTCACTTTAACTTCTGTTCTCTTGGAAGGTGATCCTCGATACGCCGATCAAGATAAGTCTGCAGAAAGATTACTTCCGGTGAGTTTCGAACAAATCAGCAAATACGATGTGATTATATTGGGTGACATACAGGCGAATCAGATTGGAATAGCCACGTTACAAGCGATGGAACGCGCTGTGAACCAACAAGGGAGTGGTCTAATGGTCATTGCCAGCGACTCGACCACTTACGATTCGATTGCCAACTCGACATTGCAACGCTTACTGCCAGTAGAGCCTACAGAAAACGACCAAGATCGCGCCTCGCTGTTGGGCGAACCTTCATCCTTTCGCTGGAACATGACTCCGCTGGGGCAAACGGCTCCACCATTACAATTGGACGCTGACCCCACACGGAATCTGGCGTTGTGGCAACAACTGCCGACCCTACACTGGTTTGTGGACATTGGCCAGCCTAAGCCGGGGAGCCTGTTATGGGCCGTACATCCTAATACGATCGGGCGTGACTCTCTACCACTTCTCGTCGCTCAATATTTTGGCAAAGGCCGCGTGGTAGTGCAGGGGACCGATGAAACGTTTCAATGGACGAGTCACTTTGGCGACGATGTGTATTATCAACGCTACTGGAATCAATTGATTCGTTGGTTAGCACGTGGCAAACTTTCGGGCACAACTTCAGCTAAACTGAGCTTTGATCGCAGCGAATATCGTACAGGCGAAATGACAGGCTTGGCCCTAAAGTTTCAAGGTAGCGTACCTCTACGCGATGGCGAAAATGCAGAGGTCCTGCTTCAACTAGAAGGTGGGCAGCGACAGCCAATCACCTTGCAACGTCAGGGAAATGATGGCAGTTTATATCGCGCCAGTATTCCCAACTTGACGGTGGGTAAATATCGCGCCGTGCTTACTAAGCCCGCTCTTCAACCGCCACCAGCGGCTGAGGTTGTGATCACGCCCCCGTTGAATGAATTAAGCCGTACGCGTGTGGATTGGAAAGCGATGCGTTCGTTGGCGGAAACAACACAAGGAAAATTCCTTCCCATCACTCAATGGGCGCAAATCGCGGAAATACTGCCTGCTGGAAAAACCATTCGCTTACAACCACTTCCCATCATTCCGCTTTGGAATCATTGGCTAGTGCTAACCGTTTTCACCGTATTGATTTCAACAGAGTGGTTGCTGCGCAGAACGGCTCGCATGCTTTAACTTGAGCGCCATTATTCAAGCAGCTTGAGCGTTGATACTGCAACCGAGAGGATTCCTGGGCGTGTCTGCAATTTCGATTGGAATTCTGGTGTTGTTGCGAGTGCTATTCAGTAGCCTAGCCAACGTCTTTCAGAAAAAATTGGTCGAACGCATTGGCAATGCCAGAATCGTGGTCACCTCATCACTCTTTATCGTGTCCTGCCTTGCATCACCTGGACTCTTCCTGGCGCAGTGGCAAAATCTATCCTCAACCTTTTGGTTATCTTGCATTGCGGCCGCGCTATTGGATGTCCCAGGTAACGTCCTCTTGGTAGGCTCACTCGGCAAATCGGACCTCTCGTTAGTCGGCCCACTGAATAGCCTCAAACCAGTCGTAGGTATGTTCTTGGGAATGATCTTGCTGCAAGAGTTTCCATCGATGCTAGGGTTGGTTGGAGTCGCCATATTGGCAGCAGGCACTTGGTCTTTGGCTGCAACCGCGGACAGCAGTTCGGGTAAACGTGGTGTGGCTTGGCTTTGGTCACCTGCGGCGCGCTGGCGTTATGGGGCGCTCTTTTTTACATCAGCGGCGGCAGTCTGCATCAAGCCGGCCGTTCAGATTGGTGGACCATGGCCAACATTTGCTGTGTGGTCATGGCTATGCACGCTTTTGTCATTGTTATGGATACGCTTTGCCATCGGTTCCTCAGCGACGCGTGCAATGTTACATCGCGATCATTGGAACCTCACTCTTATTTCCTCAGGCATCATGTTCTGTGGCTTACAGGGCCTTTCCATTTGGTTGTTTCAACTGATGCCGGTGAGTTATGCGTTAGCCTTGTTTCAACTTGGCGGTGTTGTGAATGTCTACCTGGGTCACAAAATTTTTGGCGAATCGAGCGGTTGGCAACGACTCGTCGTTTCCCTCATCATGCTGGTCGGAGCCGCGTTTATCATTTTGGGCTAAAGTAGCACATCCGTCCCAAATGTAGCACGGTCCGTCCCGGCTGTGCAGAACAAATACCCGCAGATGAAATAGAGTACCAACTCTGCTATACTGTAACGAGATAATGACAAGACTATGGGTCGAGAGGTTGGCCGCGTGAGCACAACGGAGATTCCTGGGAAACAAACTCCTGGGCCATCGCAGAGCAATCTGCCGCAAGAGTCAAAGCTGATCGAAAATCGCGATGCAGTTTGTGCGTCTTCGTTGCTTCAACGGATCGACCGACTTTTGATCCAATCAGAACGCTATGTTTGGCTCCATGCTATCTCCACTTGGCTGGCATTGTCCCTATTATCCTTAGCGATCCTTGTAACCAGCGATATCTTTTTTCGCTGGCAAGATCCTGGGATGCGTTGGCTTTGTTGGACACTTTGGCTAGCCTTAACCGTCGGCTCGGGTTTCTGGTGGTCGCGAAGAGCTTGGCGATTTGTGGCGTTATCCAAACCTCAGCGTCGCGAACGTATGAGCTTACAAATCGAACGCTTGTTCCCGAAAGCTCGCTACGAGATCGCCTCCGCAGTCGCCTTTGCTCAACAACTGGAAACAAAAACCGTCGATACAAACGCTTCATCGGGGGAAACGTCAGGTTCGCTTAAGCTCAAACATGAATCGATCAAACGCTGCCAGCAACTTCTAACGGAGCTACCCATTGACCAAGCGATCGATCATCGCCAACCACTAACTCAACTCGCGCTGTTTCTTGTGTTAGCGTGCACCGCTCTGGGCGTGTACTTTCTTGCCCCCTCAACGTTTTCCATCGCCACCCAACGCTTGCTAACACCCTGGCAGTCCCTGAATTGGCCACGCATCAATCAGCTTCAATTCGTCGCTCTCCCTACTGTTATCGCGGCAGGTGAAGATCTCTCTCTACGTGTTATTGACGAAAATGACCAACTTCCTACCTCTGTGCAACTCGAAGTGCAATGGCCTAATGCTGCAAATACATCTGAACGAACTCGTAGCGAAACGCTCGATATGAAGATCGTGGCCGATGCTGCACAATTATCTTTACCAGGCTCCAGCCTGACACCTGATGGTGCTCAAAACAAACTGAAGCTTCGAGCCAAAGGGGGTGATGATCAATCGATGCCCTGGCAGGAAATTGTGATCGCCGCTGTACCTCAGCTAAAATCTTTTTCTATTCGAATCGATCCGCCAACCTACTCAGGTCAAGCCAGCACTGAAGTGTCAGGCCAGTCCATTCGCGTGCTCTCTGGCAGTCGTATTTCCATTCGTGGCGATTGGACTTCTACTGTCCAATCAGCAACCATCGAACGCTGGAACATTATCCCCTCTACAACCATCGCTTCGAACTCTGGAGAAAACGGCAAACCTACCGAAGCGGGTACCAGCACCGCAGATGCAGCCACCCTTGAATTAAAGAACGACTCCAGCAGCTTTATACTTTTCGCCAACAAACAATCCTTTCCCTTGGCGATTGGTAGTACCGAACCAATGGGCATCCCCGTTTACCAATCTACAGAAATCGCCATTCGTTGGACGTCGGTTGATGGCATCGATGTGGTTGGCCCCAAATGGACCATCCAAACAATACCCGATCGCCTACCCACTCTTGAATTGATCAAACCACTCGACGAACAACCTGTTACGCCAAGTGCCACGATTCCGCTGGAAGCGATTGTCACCGACGACCTCGGCCTAAAAAATATCTCCCTGCATTGGAAATGGAACGGCAGCAAAGGTACCGAAATCGCTAAAGATGCTGAACAAGAACTGCTCTGGGATGAAAACGATACGGACAGTTCATCGTCGAACGATAGTCTCAGCCTGAATCAGAAAGTTGAACGAACCTGGACCATTCCCCCCACTGCATCCGCTCAAGGCGTAACAGGCTTAACGCTCTGGGTCGAAGCTAAAGATAGTGCTGACCAAACCGCGCAAAGCAAACCGATCACACTTCGATTCACGACACCCGAACAAACACTCGCCGAATTGGCACAACGTCAGACCGATATTCGAAATAAAATCGAACAAGCATTGCAACAACAACGCGAAGCTGCTTTACCTGTGACGAGTGGGCTCGAAGTATTGCAGCAAAATGGTGAATTGCAACAACAGGATCGTGATGCTCTTCAAAGCGCGGCTCGGAACCAAAAGAACCTGCGAACGGCGCTGACACAAGATCGCAACTCTGTCAAAGAGTCCCTGGAGTCGGTGGCCGAACAACTCAATGCTAACAACCTTAGCGAAAGCGATTTGGCAAAGGAAAACCAAGCTCTGCTCGATCGTATCACGGAACTTGATACTGCCGATCTCGCTACCGCACAGCAGTCCGTCGCCCGAGCTTCACAGCTTGCCAACGATGCTACTCGTATGGAATCCTCAAGCGAGTCGCGTCAATCTCTAGTCGATCAACTCGCAGATTCCAACGCCACACAAACCAAGATCATTGACAATTTGCAACAGATGCTAGACTCCCTGTCTCGCACCGA
Source organism: Pirellulaceae bacterium (assembly GCA_044371785.1). GTDB lineage: Bacteria > Planctomycetota > Planctomycetia > Pirellulales > Pirellulaceae > JAFLCP01. The sequence goes on from JBILTA010000117.1 coordinate 5,227, forward strand.
AAGCCTCAGGCAATCACAAAGCGAACTGATGGATATTGCTCGTAAACAACGCGAACTCCACGAACGCACAGAACAATTGCAACGCTCCACATTGTTGGCCCCTAATTCACCCGGCCTCAATACAGAACGAACTCGCATTGAAGTCGCACAAAGCGAACTTGCGCGAGAAACAGAACGAATCCAGCAGCAATTGCGAGATGACTCGCAAGCCCTGAAAGAAAATGCTCCGCAATTAGCAGAGAATAGCGCCAAGCTCGCCAGCGAACTCGATGCTGCAGCACTTTCGTCCAAGATGCGTGAAGCAAAAGATTCTGTTCAGAAAAACAGTTTTGACAATGCCCTTAAACAACAACAGGCTGTGATGGATTCCATGGCCAACATTCTCGAGCAAGCCTCCCAAGCCACCCAGCCAACACTTGACCAACTGGAACAAGCACTTAGCGGTGCCCAACAAGCACTATCCAACATCGCCGACCAACAGCAAACACTCTCAGACTCCATTGCCGATCGCAACGATCCCAGCGAAGCGAAACGCAATGAGCAAAGAGAATCGCAGGCCAAACTTCGCTCAAACACAGAACAAACGGCACAACAACTTGAAAATTGGCTAGGCGAGAATTCCTTAGAAGATTTGATTCAAGCCGTTGAAGACCAACAAACGGCCGAGTCATCTTTACAAGCAGGAAATCAAACGGAAGCAGAACAGGCCGCTCAAGATGCAGCCAACCGCTTGCAGCGAACGGCCGAGATGCTTGAAGATATGACCTTAGAAATTCAGCAAGAGAACATTGCTGATCAATTACAACGCCTACGCCCACTGGTCGATCGCTTATACAGCGAAGAAACCAACCTCGCTACCGATTCGAAGAGTTCGTGGGAACAGGTAGACCAAGCACTCAAAGACTCACTTGCTAATCGCGAGAACATTCCCGTTGATTTGCAACAAGCCCTGGAACAAACCTCAAGAGAATACGCTGCACGACAATTGGCATTGCGGCAACTATTAGCGCGAGCGGAAGGTGATTTGAAAATTTTACCTGCGTTCGAGTTGGTCACCGAAGCAATTCTGGCTGATATGGATCAAGCTGTCGCTGGCTTCGAACGCAGCCAGTATTCGGATACCGCCCTACCAGCTGTCGACGCAGCTCAGCGCAGGCTCAAGCAACTTCAAGATGCCATCGCCGAGACCAAACCGCAAGACCAAGAATCAACCGAGAACCAGAAGCCTGAAAACGAACCAGCTGACGACGCACAGCAACAACCACCCTCAAGGGCACCTCTAGCCAGCTTGAAATTGCTAAGAAATTTACAGCAAGATTTATTGCGAGAAACACAAGAGTTATCCGAAAATTCGCCCGCGAACGAATTGACCGCAACGCAACAGCGACGCCTTAGCCAACTGGCCGACCTTCAGCAAAAACTCGCCGAACAGGTTGAAAACCTGGCCAAAGAGATCGGTCGTGAACGTGATACACCCGCGCCCAACAGCCCCTGAAATCTGGGCGACCATTTAGGATAAGAATTAGCTCAACTTGAGAGCCAAGCCGATGAAGTTATTAATCGCGAACACAACACAATTCAAAATACAAACCATACGACGCCTGCTTATATTGCAAGGCTTCACTTGGCTGGTTTGCTTGGGCTTTTGTTTGCTTGTAATGAACCCTGCTATCGCCCAACAACCTCCCAGTTCGGACTCCGATATTTTGTCCGAGGAACTTCTCAAGGATATCGTGCCGAAAGATGCAGCGGAGTCCGCAGACAGCCAAGATACTAACGGTGAAAATGCATCCGGTGCAGGCCGGTCGTTTGGTGCTGGCGAAAATCCATTTGAAGTGATTTCGTTAGGCATGTTGACCGCCTCCAAGTATTTGCGTGAAGGCCAAACAGGCAGCACGACACAAGATGTTCAAAACAATGTCCTTATGCGACTAGATGAGCTCATCGAGCAGTCCGAAAAGCAATCCAAGAAGCCCAAATCTTCTCAATCTTCGTCCACCTCACAACGCAATTCAAAGCGTCAAATCCCCCAACAGAATCAGCAACAGAAACAAGATGCGAACAAACAACGTTCGAATCAACAAAACAAAAGTGAAGGGGGCCAAGAATCGGAAGACGACCAGGGAGAACAACAGCGTCGCAGTTCAAACGCCGACAATGGCGAAAAGGACCCTGGCATGCCAAATGGAAATGGACAGCAAGCCGATGACGGCTCGGTCTCTTCGAAAACAGCTCTTGGTGATGCCAAAGCTTTGCAACAAGGAGTTTGGGGGCACCTCCCTGAACGCATCCGCCAACAAATGATGTCGCGAATGGTGGAACGCTTTCTGCCTGAATACGAAGCTTCCATCGAGGAATATTTTCGCAAGCTGAGCGATTCCGAAGAGGAACCGAAGAAGCCATGAGAAGCCGGCGCGAATTCCTATTGCAATCAGCCCTCTTCGGCTCCGCTTGTGCGTTCTCTATCAGCTCCCATAAGCTGGCCTGGGGCCAACGAGATGATTTTGATGGTCTCTACACGCGTCGGGTCGAGCAAGCCGTACAGACTGGAATGAGCTATCTTTTGAGCCGCCAAAATTCCGACGGTAGTTTTCGCTCCAGTCGTTGGGGTAGAAACGTGGCGGTCTGTGGACTGGCTGGGTTATCGATGCTCAGTCGTGGTGTTCGCTCGGGACAAGGGGACTTGGGCCGTGCCGTTCGCGGGATCGGTGAATATGTTTTAAATGCTTGCCAAGATAGTGGCTTTATCTCCATCGAAGGGACATCAAGCCATGGGCCGATGTACGAACATGGATTTGCAACGCTGTTCTTGGCTGAACTCTACGGGGCGGATAAAGCACTCGACATTCGAGATCGTTTATCAAAAGCGGTTGAGTTGATTGTTCGTACGCAGAATGGACAGGGGGGTTGGCGATATGAACCGAGACCCATCGAAGCGGATCTATCTGTAACCGTATGCCAAATTATGGCCCTTCGCGCAGCTCGCAATGCGGGCATCTATGTACCTAATGAAACGATCGATAAAGCACTCGATTACGTACGCCGCAGCCAAAATCCTGATGGCGGATACATGTACCAACTCAGTGGGAGTGAAAGCCGCTTTGCTCTGACGGCCGCTGCGATTGTTGCCCTGAATAGTGCGGGCGTTTACGAAGGGGATGACATCAACCAAGCCTTTACTTTCTTGGACGCGAATTTCGACAACAATCGGACTTTGCAACGCAATACCTATTTCTACTACGCACATTATTATTCCGTACAAGCCTATTGGATACGTGGAGGCGAAGCATGGAAGAATTGGTACGGCCAAGTCCGTGAGCTCGTTTTAAAAATGCAAAATGATGATGGGAGTTGGTTCGACCATAGCGGTCCCGAATACGGCACAGCGATGGCTTGCCTGATTTTGAACATGCCACGCACTGTACTCCCCATCTTTCAACGCTAGCGCAAGGGCAAGAAATCATGCAGGCCGTACGGATGCAAAGTGCTTATTCAGTTCGCTATGGGTGCTGTGCTATCGTATTGAGCTTTATAGGCAATGCGATTCTGGCCCAGGATTTTGATTCGCGAGAACTAGTACTGGGCGAACGAAACATCGCCAAAGCTCAACTGCTCGAACTGGAAGATAACTCGCGACTCCGTTTCGATATTGAGAACAACCCCACCTCGATTTCCTTCGGTGAAATCTGTCGCTTCGGTGCGCACCCGTTACCGCAGCGTTTTCCCATAGCCATTTTAGTCGATGGAAGTTGCATCGCGGTTACTTCGATAGAACGCAATAAAGATCAATTCGTTTTGCAGACGAGTACTTGGGAAAACATCCGAGTTCCCGAATCGCTTTTGCGAGCCATCATCGTCGCTCCCCCGGCATCCTCCGAGAGTTGGTATTCGTTAGTGGATCGAGTGTGTAATGCTACCGGTCGCAATGATCAATTGTTATTGGGGACTCGAGGCTGGACGGAGGGTATCCTCCAATGGCCCGAAACAAACGGCGAAATCTTACCGCTTGATGGTTCACAAAAGGTGCGTATTAATAATGAGGATGCGATTCTGCCCGTCAAGGATATTGAGGCCTTAGTCTTCAGTCCGATTCTGACGCCGATGACGAACCTGAAAACAGCAGGACGCATCGGCTGGAAGGATGGTAGTGTATTAACAAGTTCCCAATGGCGCATTGCACAACCTGGTGACTACGTAGAGTTGACACTTCGCTGCGGCATTGTCCTGAAGTCGTTAGATCAACCTCCGCTGGTCGCAAAGTCGATGATCTCTTTGTCGAATCGTCCGCAAGAGATTCGTTTTTTATCGGACATTGAGGCTGCCAGTTACAAACATGTTGACTGGTTAACCTCCACATGGCCCTTGGCCAAAGATCGCGACCTGTTGGGGCGACGTTTGATTTCTCATTATGGAGCGAATGATAACGGTACGATCGAAAAAGGCTTAGCCATGCATGCCACATCCCAAGCGGCATATCGGTGGGATAAATCGTCAGCTCGATTGCTTTCTTCTGTTGTACTTGCAGCTCCCGCCGAAGCGGGTTTATCAAGTCCCGGTCAAGCAATCGCCAAAGTCATGGGCCTAAAGGGAGGTAAACTTGAACCGCTTTACACGTCGGCTTTAATCAACGCCCAATCACCACCCCAAGACATCTCCATTCCGCTGGAAGGTGTCGAACTCATCGTACTCATTGTGGACGCAGGACCTGGTGGAACATTGGGAGATCATGTGTTGTGGCTGGATGCACGCATTCAAAAATAATTGGGCCAAGAAATCAGTTCTTACCGTATCGCCGCACGTGATGCTCACGCTGTATTGTCTCGTTGAATCTTCTACTATCTACGTATCTTCCGTTATATCGACATCATCTCATTAAACTACGATAGCTGGTCTTCGTTTAACCCGTAGCTGGAGCGCAGCGGAGGCTAGGTGGACCGAGGAAAGACACCAGTCCCCTGAGTACGCTCTCAAAAAGAACGATAGAGCTGAGGATGGAAAGCAGATAGCTTGCAGGAAGAAAGAGGTGGCAAAAAAAGGAAAGGGATTGAACCTAGCTTGGCACAACTTGTTCTGCACTTCGCTTTTACCGCACGCGAGGTGGATCGAGGAAAGACGACTTCTACTGAATACGCTCTCAAAAAAAATGTGTAGCATAAATAGGACAGAGGCTCGTTACGACTACGCTATTTCATGAATGAGTATCGCGAGTAATTAACCTCGCCATAACTTGCGAATAAACGGCATGAAGCCATTTCTTCGCTGGCGCCTTGCAGGCGTAAAGGACTCCTCGGGAAAAATGGCTCCCACTTACTTGATCGCCTCTCCCATTACTCAGCTTCGCACATTATCTTGAACAGCACTCGTTGGGGCTCCTTTTGCTTTATCATAAAACAGCCATTGAGTTTCCGCCGTTTACCAACGCCTTTTGTTCCAATGACTCTTACGCGCAAGGTTCAACCATGTCCGACTCCAATAAACCTGATGTGAGCCTGGCGGATTTTCAACAGAAAATTCGCGACATGTATTTCGAAAAAGATATACAGCGCGGAATCGATGGAACTTTCATGTGGCTCATGGAAGAAGTGGGCGAACTGGCAACCGCACTTCGTCAAGGTTCGCAAGAGAACAAAGAAGAAGAGTTTGCCGATGTTATCGCTTGGCTTTCCACGATCGCCAACGTAGCCGGTGTCAACTTGAGCTATGCGATTCAACAAAAATACGGGAGCGGTTGCCCAGG
>JBILTA010000642.1:0-3411 GCA_044371785.1 Pirellulaceae bacterium
GTCAAAGTGAATGTTTGTGGCTTGGTGGCAGTGGTTTCTTCTGCGTGCAACCGCAATGGCCACACCACGATGCACAAACACAAGAGAAGTGACTTATAGAAAATGAGTGACCGATTCATATTAAGACGCCATTTTGAAGGCAGGTAGTAGCACGACCGTCCCCGGTCGTGCATTGCAGTAACACAACCGTCCCCGGCCGTGCATTGAATTAACACGTCCGTCCCCGGTTGTGCCTTGTAGTAGCACGGTCCGTCCTCGGCCGTGCCTTATAGTAGCACGACCGTCCCCGGTCGTGCAGCATTTAACACAACCATCCCCGGTCGTGCCTTGCAGTAACACAACCGTCCCCGGCCGTGTCTTATAGTAGCACGACCGTCCCCGGTCGTGCAGCAATTACCACTTCCGCCTCGGTCGTGAAGAGTACAAACATGATACGCTGTCGCGGAGCTCGCGGAAACAGGATAAAGCTGGGCAATTTGTGGTTTGTTTAACCCGTAGCCGTCGCGCAGCGGAGGCTAGGGGAACGGGGTACCGTCATAAATTCCGAATTCGAGCACGAGCACCCTCTTCGACGGAGCACGAGGACTCCGCTTGCAAATCGGCGCAAGAACCGGAGTTCCCAGAAAGTAGAGTAGTTGAGCGTACGCAAACGTCACAACACAGCAGCAGGTTATCACAAAAAAATCTTTTTACTCAGACGGCTCTCACAAGCAGAGTTTTTTTGCCAAGGTGGTTTATCCCCGCATGCGCGTATCAGGTTGGTACTGACCGGCTGCACGGCCGTGGACGGACCGTGCTACTTACTGCACGGCCGCGGACGGACCGTGCTACTATAAGTCACGGCCGTGGACGGACCGTGCTACATCTAAGAACGAACCCGATTTTTCACCGCTACTTTTCCGTTTTGTCGGGTTTATACTGAGTTGACGTTAGCGTGTTCCTCCGATGAGATCCCAGGAACAGCGAATACGGCCTTGAGTTTTCTTCTCTGTTCTACAGGGTGACCCCTTGAATTTAGATCAATGGCTTGGGCAGGCGATTAAGCGTGGTGCATCGGATGTGCATTTGATCGCCGGCTATCCGCCGATGATGCGTTTGCATGGCGTATTGTTGGAAGTTGAATCCACCCCTCTTACACCAGACCAGTTGCAAGAACAGTTGCCAGCGATCTGCCCACCATCCAAAAAAGATCAACTTGTCTCACAGCGCAGTTGTGACTTTTCCCATGAGTTGCCAGTCGATGGTATCACACGTCGCTTGCGGGCCAATTTGTATTTCGCTGACGGTTCCTTATCTGCTGCGTTTCGAGTGATCCCCTCACACATTCCCGATTGGCAATGGGCAGGCATCTCGCCGAACTTAGGACAGAAGTTAGTCTTCCAAAAAGATGGCTTGGTGATCATCACAGGCGCCACGGGAGCGGGCAAGTCCACAACCTTGGCGATGTTGACCAACTTGCTCAATGAGGCGGGTGGATATCGCATCATCACTATTGAAGAACCGATCGAATATCGGTTTCCTAAAGGGGGACGCTCGATTATTTCACAGCGTGAAGTGGGCGTGGATGTTGTGTCGTTTGCAGAAGGTTTGCGTTCGGGCTTACGACAAGATCCAGATGTCATTGTCGTCGGTGAGATTCGTGATACCGAGACGGCTCAGATGGCGTTGAGTGCCGCGGAGACGGGGCATTTAGTCTTAGCGACGATGCACACTCGTGATACCAAAGGTGCCATAAGCCGTTACGCCGATTTCTTTCCTCTAGAAACTCAGCGCGATATGCGTAATCAATTTGCGTTGAGTCTGCGAGCCATTGTGAGTCAACGCTTATTACCAGGACAGGTCGAAGGGGCGAAACGCTATTTGGCCCTAGAAGTGTTGTGGAACACAAGTCCCATTTTTAGTGCGATTCGCAACAACAAGTTGGAAAGCATCGACAACTATCTGTTGACCGGACGCGATGAGGGGATGGTCAGTTTCGATGAATCAATTCGGCAACTCTATCGCGAGGGTAAGATATCCCAAGAAATTGCCGAAAGCCAAGTTCGCGATCGCGCTTTTGTCACGCGCTAAAATGCAAACGTATACATGGGCTTGCTGAGCGTTTCGGTCCGTTTGCACAGCGTGGGCGCGACCAACATGTCGCGCCCACACACACTGTTTCTATGTTTGAGTTGGTACCCGTCCCACGCTCGGCAGTTGCACGCGGAATAAGAAGCCGACCCAAACGTTGGGGACTGCCGAGCTACGCCTCGAGTTCGTCTCGTTCATGTTTACCGTGGTGTTGTCTCGATCGACGACGTTCCAGTTGCTTCGATACGTTGTAGCCAATCCGTTCCGCTATTCGGTCAAACAAAGCTAACCAATTGCTGTCCCGATCTTCCATTACAATCGATTTACCACGACGCATGGGAATGATCACCTTGCACTGCTTATCAACACCCCCTTTGTCCCCATTGAGATCGTGTAGATAGACGGCTATTCGGCCCAAGCGAGCTTCGAACCGCGCCAACGCGAACTCCAATCTTTTATGAAGAACTTCCAATTGATTTTCAGAAATAATTCGACGATCGCTGTGCACTGCTACCTGCATCATGGAAAAACCCTTCGTCAATGAAGAAAAATCACGTCTCTTTTTCACTCTACGCTGGGCATGTCGTTTGATTGTTAAATAATCGGGCTATATTTGTTTGAATAAATCTAACGATCGATAAACGGTAACGATAGAGGGATTTATGTGGCTCAACTACCACCATTTGTATTACTTTCACACCGCCGCTCGAGCGGGAAGTTTAGCCGCCGCGAGCAAGGAGCTGCATCTTTCCACGGCCACCTTGAGCATCCAGATCCGGGAGTTGGAGCGGGCTTTGGGGGTCAAGCTTTTCGAGAAAAAGGGGCGTGGTCTGGCGTTGACCGCTTCGGGTGAAGTGGTCGAGCAGTATGCCACCGATATCTTTAATTTGGGCGAAGAGATGGTGGAGTTCGTGCGAGGTAATCCGATCGGACGGCCGCTCGAATTGCGAGTCGGTCTGCGCGACGATATGGCCAAGCTGGTCGCCTACAAATTGCTAAAGCCTGCGATGGGAGCACCCGGCGAGACTCGAGTGGTTTGTCATGAAGGGGAGATGAATCATCTGATAGCCGATTTGTCGGTGCATAAGTTGGATGTTGTTTTGACCGATCGACCGCTGGATCCATCTTTGGGTGTTAAGGCCTACAGCCATTTGCTTTGGGAATCTGAGGTGCATGTCGTGGGGAGCAAAGAGCTGGTCAAAACATTGAAAGGCGAGTTTCCTTATTCGTTGCAGCAAGCTCCATTTTTGCTGCCAACTTCAGATACCGTATTGCGGCGTCATTTGGATAAATGGTTTATGGATCGAGGGATTACGATTTCGATCCGCGGTGAGTTTGCCG
>JBILTA010000643.1:0-3406 GCA_044371785.1 Pirellulaceae bacterium
GCATAACCGGGGCCCAGTTTAGGTCCCTGATTGCGTTGTTCCTCAACAGTGCTAGTCGCGACATTGGCCATAAGAAACAAAAAGAGCGATACACCGATGAAGGTCAAACCACCACTAGATAAGTTGGGTTCTAGAAGTGGGCGGCGCACTAAAGTCGTGTCTAGCAAGAGCCGAACCAAAAGGAGAACGGATACAGCCAAAAGCCAAACAAAGCCGTAGTACTCCAGACGATCAGCGTTCCAAGTTACAGGAACTGGCAATGCCCCAGCGCCATCCAACAAGGGTTTATCTTGAACTGCAAGTGAACCAACCGCGCTGTCCAGGGCCTGTGCAAGCCATGGATCAGAACGATTACTCTTGTAGTTGATTAATTGGAAACCTGTGTTACGCCCAGCAGTTTGCTCGATCGTTTTCAGGTCGTCGGGATCAAATTGGTGTTTCGAAGAACTCCCTCCCCCTTTTGAACGCGAGTAAGGATCTACACCCACTGCAACTTTAGTGGTTTGAGTTGCGGCGGCCGATTGGCCAGCTGGATCATAATTTTGCTCGTACCGTATCTTTCGCCCCTCGTACACCATCATCAGACCAGGTGAAAGCATTAGCAGGAGCGCAATATCAAGATTCCTCATGCTCCATAAACGATGAAACATGAAAAACAGTCCCATCACCAGAAATGATGAGAGATAGACCCAGGTTGCGGGCTGGGGTCTTTGATAATAAAGCAGAAATTCGCCCATAGATCCATCACTGGGAAAGCCGCTGAACAAACGACTAATCATCATAACGACTAATGCAGCAACTCCAAGTTGTTGGCGGCACAAAACGGCAATTCCGTCAAAAAACACCCCATCCAAGGCCACCCACTCAAGCGATGCACAATAGGAATATCTGTTGGACAATTGACAAATCGACTCGTCTCTGGCAAACCACTCTGTGCGAACTTCCGGAATGCCCCCAAAAGAGAGGCGAATAGCCCGTTTTTTCCAACCCTAATTGATCCGCAGAATTGCCATGCAACCCTCCCCGAGCAGAATCATTTATCGGACAGAACCCACCAGTGAGGATGCCGTGGCTATCGAACGGCTGGTGGCGGCAACTGGTTTTTTTACCGAGGAAGAGGTCGCCATCGCACGCGAGCTGGTCGACGAACGCTTAGCTAAGGGTACCGCTTCTGGCTATGAGTTCATCTTGGCAGATCTCGATGGAATATTGGTTGGTTATAGCTGCTATGGTCCTATTGCTGGTACGGACCACAGTTACGATCTGTACTGGATTGCGGTATCCCCCAATCAACAACGCGGCGGTATTGGGAGGCAAATCTTGGCGGAAACCGAAGCTGTTATCGGACAGCGAACCAAAGCTCGAATCTACATCGAAACTTCAGGCAAGTCGCAATATCAACCCACACAATCCTTCTATGAAAAGAATGGTTATGTGCTCGAAGCGCGATTGGTCGACTTCTATCGAGACGAAGATGACAAGCTGATTTATGTTAAGGCAATCAAGCAATCACATCGTGAATAACGTTACCATGCACATCGGTTAAACGATAATCGCGACCGGCATAATGATATGTCAGTTTCTTATGGTCGAAGCCAAGTAGATGTAGCAGTGTGGCATGCAGATCGTGCACATGCATCGGCTTATCGACCGCTTTAAAACCGAACTCATCGGTAGCGCCGTAGACCGAACCACCTTTCACACCGCCACCGCATAGCCACATCGTAAAGCCATAGTGATTATGGTCACGGCCGTTAATCTTGCCTGCGTTAGCGCCTTCTTTGGGCATTTCAACTGTCGGTGTTCGTCCAAATTCACCACCCCAGATCACCAATGTTTCGGACAACAAACCTCGTTGCTTGAGGTCGGTCAGCAAAGCAGCGATTGCCTGATCTGATTGTTTAGCCAGATTGCGATGATTGACTTCTAAGTCATCATGATTATCCCAAGGTTGACCAGCCCCATGCCACACTTGAACAAAACGAACACCGCGTTCGATCAAGCGGCGAGCGACCAGCAATTGGCGTGCCTGTACCCCAGGCCCATAAAGGTCTCGAATATGTTGCGGTTCTCGTTGAACATCGAAGGCATCCTCTGCTTCGGTCTGCATGCGATACGCGAGCTCATAGGATTGAATACGAGATTCCAATTGCGGATCGTTATCTCGACGTTCTTGATGAATACGATTAAGCCGCTGCAACAGATCGAGCTGTCGGCGTTGATCTTGTAATGAAATGCGTTTGTTCGTCACATACTCGATGAGCTTTTCGATGGATTCATGTTGAGTATCGATGTAAGTCCCTTGAAAAATTCCGGGCAAGAACCCCGCCTGCCAGTTCTGCGACTCCTGAATAGGATAACCGCCGGGACACATGGCCACGAACGCTGGCAGATTTTGATTTTCCGTGCCGAGACCGTATGTTAACCAAGATCCAAAGCTTGGCCGCACCAACCGCGATTCGCCCGTATTCATCAACAGCAATGAGGGTTCATGGTTGGGAACATCCGCATGGAGCGAATGAATCACGGCCATATCGTCGACATGCTCGGCCGTCTTTGCAAACAACTCGCTCACTTCGATTCCCGACTTCCCATACTTTGAAAACTTGTACGGAGAGGGCATCAACTTGCCCGTCGGACGTTCGGTTCGTGGCGCACCACCGGGCATATCTTGTCCCTGATATTTCTTCAGAGAGGGCTTGTAATCCCACGTATCCACATGTGATGGCCCGCCGTTTGCAAATATGTGAATCACATATTTGGCTCGCCCAGCAAAATGGGGCAACTTTGGCACAAGCGGATTGAGGTCAGGCGCAGCTTCAGCCGTTTGACTGAGCAATTGCTGCAACATCAAGCCACCGAAACCGATACCACAGCGAGTCAACATTTCTCGTCGTGATACGGGCATCTCTTTTGAGGTACCAAAGATGTCTGTCATGTTCTCTTCCTTTACCGCTTAATCCACAAAGGCAACTTCATTGCTGGCCAAAAGCGCCTGCACCAACTGCTCTTCCGGTCGAAGCGCACGCGGGGGGGGAGGACCAAAACCTTTATTGGATGCGAAGGTTTCTCTTGTCGAGCCTGTTATACGCACGATGGCTTTCCATTTGAAGGAATCATGAGACGTATCGCCATTGCAATGCACAATTAAGTCGACATGAGCCTTGGCTGGAATATCGATCGATTCAGTCTTTGTGTCCACTTTGCCATTGCGAACTTCCCATTCGGCCAATCGTTGCTTCCCATTGATGACTACCGCAAGACGTACACCGTCCCCTTGATCACCAGCATGCTCACCTTGTCCGATGATTTGAAGTCGACCTGCAAAGGGAGCATTCCAACGTCGCACGACCGAATAACCGTCAGGGTTGCCGGTATGCCCACCTTCCGCATTCAACGACGCCCA
>JBILTA010000644.1:0-3405 GCA_044371785.1 Pirellulaceae bacterium
AGTGGATTCGCGTGTACCTGTGATTTTGATTACGGGGCATGGCACAAGTGAATTGGCTATTGAAGCCATGAAACTCGGTGTATATGAATATTTGCTTAAGCCATTGGAACTCGCCGAATTGCGGCGGATAGTGCGTCAAGCGATTGAATCAAGCCGCTTGATGCGTACTCCGACTTTGCTGGGGAATGAAGGGGTTTCTACTTCGGAGGGTGATATCTTGCATGGCCGATGCAGCGCCATGCAGGAGGTTTACAAGTCGATCGGTCGCGTTGCCTGTCAAAATGTGACCGTCTTGATTTTGGGGGAGAGTGGAACTGGCAAGGAGCTTGTAGCTCGCGCCATTTACCAACACAGTCAAAGAAATCAGAGACCCTTCTTAGCAATTAATTGTGCTGCTATTCCGGAGGACCTGCTCGAAAGCGAACTGTTCGGAAATGAAAAAGGGGCTTTCACAGGAGCAGACAAGCAACGCATCGGTAAGTTTGAGCAATGCGATGGTGGTACGATCTTTCTAGATGAAATTGGCGATATGCCACTATCGACGCAGGCAAAAATGTTACGATTGCTACAGGATCAGACGTTTCAACGCGTCGGTGGTAGCGAAGTGGTCAAGACCGATGTGCGGATTATTGCAGCCACCAATGCAAATCTTGAAAAGATGGTTCAGGCGGGGAAGTTCCGACGCGATCTATTTTATCGGCTGAATGTTTTCACGATTCCCTTACCACCCTTGCGTGAACGAGGCGATGATGTCGCCACGCTCATTGAGTACTATCGCAACAAGATCGGCAAGGAACTGGGGAAAGGAAACGTACAGGTCACCGACGAAGCCTATGAGCGTTTAAAGACGTATCGGTGGCCAGGTAATGTGCGCGAATTACAAAGCGTTTTGAAGCAAGCTATTCTGAAAATGAACGGCAGTGTGCTATTGCCTGATTTTCTGCCGAGCCATGTGGGGAAGGATGGCGAAAATGTTCTGCCCGAATTAGGGCATGATGGGGCATTCTCGTGGGAAAAATTCGTTACCGATCGGCTCGTTGAGGGTAGCGAAAATCTACATCAAGAATCGATCGAACTGATTGAGAAATATGTCATTACCCGCGTATTGAATCACGTTGAAGGTAATCGCGTCAAAGCGGCCAAAATCCTGGGAATAACCCGTACCAGCCTACGGAATAAACTCCGTTACCTAGGTATTCAAGTTGAAAAGACGGTCTGGGCAGAAGATGGCCAGGATGAGCAGTAAGCGCTCACTATCCCGCTGCCTTTCAGTTCGCTAGTGGGTGCAGTTATCTCGCGGAAGTTGCATGTTCTGGGCTTTGCTGTGGCGGCTTAGGCTCCCGGCACTGACTTCTGTGAAATGGCACAAGAGTTGCGTAGTGTGCCCTTCATCTCGGAGGGCAGAAAATGAATGAGAATAAATCGTCAGCTTCATCTACTGAACTGGCAGCTCCAACTCGTATGTCGAGTTTGCGCAATGACGTGATCGCGGGCTTTTTAGTTTTTCTGATCGCGCTGCCTCTCTGCTTGGCGATTGCTCGAGCCAGTGGTTTTCCACCAATCGCGGGAATCTGGACCGCGGTGATAGGCGGTGTGATCTGCACATTGCTCGGAAACTCGGAACTGACGATTAAGGGGCCAGCTGCCGGGATGATTGTGATTGTGTTGGGTGCTGTGACCGACCTAGGGGCACAGTTCGGGCAAGGCTTAAGCGATCCAGAGAAAGTAATGTTAGGTTACAAGCTGGCGCTTGGTATCGGTGTTGTAGCTGCCGGGGTCCAAATTCTCTTTGGGCTTTTTCGAGTGGGCAAATGGGTTGATTTTTTTCCGCTGACACCCGTGCATGGAATGCTGGCTGCGATCGGACTCATCATCATCGCCAAGCAATCGTACGAAGTGATTGGTGTTTCGGCCACCAAAGGTGCTGAGCCACTCGAACTGCTGCGAGACTTTCCGCATGCGTTGACACAAATGAATCCAGGGATTGCGTTGATCGGTGTGATCAGTCTCGTGATTCTCTTCTGCTTCCCCTACATTCGAGGCGAGAGATTGAAGGCGGTACCAGCCCAGTTCATTGTGTTGGTCGTTGCTTTGTGCATGGGCCTATTCATGGATCTAGACCACTGGCACAAGTATCGCTTGCCTTTTCAATTGCCGGGAGCAAATCCCAGCACTGAGTTCGAGCTAGGGCCTAGATTCTTAGTTGATATTCCGCATGTATTAAAAGAGACTTCAAAAGCATTTGCATTACCTGACTTCCGCGCCATTATGACGCAGACTGGTCTCAAATATATCATTCTTTTCAGTTTGGTTGGCAGCCTAGAGTCACTTCTGAGTGCACGAGCGATTGAGCTATTGGATCCTTGGAAGCGAAAGACGAATTACAACCGAGAGTTGGTTGCAGTAGGTTTTGCTAATCTACTGTCATCCATGATAGGTGGTTTGCCTATGATCGCCGAGATTGTTCGCAGTAAGGCCAATGTGGATAGCGGCGGACGAACCAAGAATTCCAATCTGTTTCATGGCATGTTCTTGCTTGCGTTCGTGCTCTTGATTCCAGGTTTGATTCACAAGATACCACTGGCTGCTTTGGGAGCGATGCTTGTTTACACCGGTTTCAGACTGGCGAATCCCAATGAATTTGTACGGGTATTCAAGGTTGGCAGCGAACAGTTCGTTGTGTTTGTCGTGACGATCATCGCAACGCTTGCGACGGATTTGCTAATTGGTGTTGGAATCGGCATTGGAACCAAGATTGCATTTCACCTCTGGAATGGTTGTCCGATTCAGAACATCTTTCGAGCTGACGTGCAAGGCGTGGTGCAAGATGAGCAACATGTTCTGTTGATCGTAAATCATGCTGCCGTTTTTTCCAATTGGTTAGGGCTAAGCCAAGTGATTCAGGAGAACTTAATTGAATACGACTCTGTTGTTTTGGATCTCTCTCGAACCAGGCTTGTTGACCATACAGTGATGGAGAAGTTGCATCAAGCAACAGATGAAGCGAAGCGAGCAGGTAAGGAACTTAAGATCATAGGTCTTGAAGGACATCGTTCTTTATCAAGCCATCCGCTGTCGGCGAAGAAGGGGCAACGTAAGCATGCCGTTGGTGGCAATCCTTAGTGTTGAGTGTATCCGTAGTGAAATGAGGATTCGAGTTGGATGAGTACGACACAACTATCAGAGAAGAAGAGCCTTACCGGCCTAGTGGTGCTTATGTTGATTATTGCTATGGCTGTTCTGTTGCGTGACTTTGTTTTGCCGATGTTTCTCGGTTGAGATATCGCTGAAAGGCCCCTGCCGTTTTGCTCTCAACGATATGCATAACTGGCAATCAGTAGGCTTGGCATAGAAACGGAGCATATCCTTCAGCATTTTCGGCCGATTTACGGTAGCAGAGCTACA
>JBILTA010000119.1:0-10900 GCA_044371785.1 Pirellulaceae bacterium
GTTGACCTTGTTCGCTTCGTCATCGATTTTTGCACAATCGAACAGAACTTCTGCGACCTCAAGCAGTGCCGTTAATTCGTCGCGAACGACATCTTCGTCCTTAAGTCGAACCTCGACCCCAGCGGTGGGTGATTTTCAACCGATCGACCGTGGTGGTTTTGTTGGTCGCAGCCAAGAAGCGGGATTTGTCGGACGCTCATCGACCACAGGTACCGGAGGTGGTATGGCCGGAATGGGTCGTTCCGGGATGTCCGGTATGGGAATGGGGATGGGCATGGGAATGGGCATGGGGATGGGTGGTATGGGCATGGGAGGCATGGGCTCCCGAGGCATGAACAGCCAATTTGGCCAACAGAACAACAGCCAAAACAAAAAGGCCAATATTCGGGCCACCGTGAAAGTTCGCTTCCCTTACAATCGGCCACCTACAGCACAAGTATCTCGAGCTGTTACGGCTCGCTGGAATCGCCTTCCAATGCCTGAAAAATTCAACGGTGTTTCCATGGACTTTGAAAATGGAGTAGCAACCTTAACGGGTAAGGTTACTACCCCGGAAGATAAACGAATGGCAGAGAAACTTATCTTACTCGAGCCTGGCGTTTCCTCGGTCCAAAATCAGCTGGAAGTTGTTGCAACTGAGGACTCGAAGTAGCCGCATTGTCGTAACCAGCTGACGATGGCGCGACATTGCTTATCGGCTGATTCAGTGCAGAGTTACCATGCTGCAAGGTACTGAGTTGTGCATTACCATACTGTGCATTGGCAAATTGCTGGTTGCCCATCGTTTGTGGGGCAACGCCACCTTGTTGACTGAGCACAGCATTCTGTGTTTGTGGATCGATACCCGCAGCTTGCATTTGCATCATGGTTTGAGCTGCCGGTGTCATCGTACTAAACGACGCTCCCGAGTTTGAAGTGTTTACAGGTATCGCGACGTTACCCTGATTTTGCAAGCGATTCCCAACGGCTGGTGGCAACTGAATAGTCGTGGTTTTTAATCCGCTAGAGGGAACACTTCCGAACTGTGTATTGACACTGCTTGCTCTAGCTTGGAATGCGGCTTGATTCACAGCTCCGGGATAAGACACTTCGGTATTGTAATTGGCTGGTGAAATTCCATTGATTGACAAATTCCCCTGAGCAGGAGCCAATCCGGGAGCAACATTGATTGGCGGACCGGCAGGATAAATTGTTTGTGGATAACTGTTAACGGATGTCTGAGGACTAATGCTATTTACTCCAGCACTCGCACCGTTAGGCATCTGGATCATGGCCTGTTGAGTCGTCGGCACAGGTATAGTTGTTTGCACCGACTGGTTGGCACCGTTGTAATTGCTGCTTCCACTGTTGATTGCAGGCGAAGTTTGGGATCTCGTCAACACTGCTTGCGGTGTTCGACCGGGCAACGTCAACTCAGCGGGGTCACCATAGACGACCTGTTCGTCATCCAATTTAAAGATTGGGATCAACGACACCCGCTTTACGTTTCCGCCTGCCTCATCCCACGGTATCCATATGCTGTAAGAAGCCCCAAGATCCGATTTACTGAAACGCTCAGCAAATTGCTCTGGCGAGAACTTATATTTCTTATCAGGTACATTTTTCTTTTCAGAGGGATGCAAGGCTGCCCCACCCACGTTCGGAGCAGGCTCTTCATAGCCGTAAATCATGAGCTCTCCTTTAACAGGAACCGCTACACTTTTTTCGTTGTAGAAGTAGAGCCGACCGCCGAAACCACGCATTGCTGGCTTACCTGGTACAGTCATGACGTCAGGACTCCAAATAACCGCGATTCGTTGCGGCTTTTGATAGTCCTTGGCAAATCGGCTCAGAGGCCATTCAACATAGTCTTTGGCTTTGCCCCAATCACCGAAGGTGGTGCAGCCCGTGCTCAAACCAACCACCGTTAGCAGTAGCAGAAGACAAAGTCGAGTTGCTTGATACATGTTGTTTCTTCCTTGAAACACTAGTTTTATCTCTGGTCGATCTGCAATCCGAATCAGAACTGTTGCACGCTACCGCCCGTTCGGAAACTGTGGCTGTGAGGGCTGAAAGTTCTGAGGGACTCCACCTTGATTAGGTGGCGGATAATTGGCTGGCACCTGCGGTTGTGGCATCTGGGGTTGCGGGAAATTTGCAGGCAACCCAGGTGCGGGTACCATTCGCGGTTGCGGGAAAAAGCCTGCCTGAGTTGCATTCGCATCGCCGTTTCCATAATAGTTCGCTGGATCGATGGTAGCTGGATCTACGACTCCGCTCGAATCTGGAATGGCAGGAACGGGTTCACCTTCCGTGGCTTCCAGGGCTTCGATTCGTTCGCGATTGCGTTCCGATTGCATAATCGATTGTTCTGCACCATCAATGACCGACTCCGGCATTTCTGGATACATCATTGCTCCTGCAGTGGGTCCCCACAAACCATGGCCACCGTTGAGCCCAACATCTCCATGCATTTCGAGAATATCAGCCAAGCACCAGCTCATACGCGACGACTCAACTTCCTTGAGCACATTGAGCTCATCTTCCATGTTCGCCAAACGTGGCGTCATGATGATCAGCAATTCAGAACGTTTCTCGATCTCTACATCGGATCTAAAAAGCAGGCCCAGAACGGGAATATCTGCGAGATATGGAACCCGACGAGAAAGAGATTCACGTTGCTTTGTGATCAAACCTGCGAATACCACAGTTTGACCGTTGTAGGCACTAATCACGGTGTCGGCTTGAGTGCGGTTAATAGCCTTTTGCACTGTACCATTGATTGTGATGGACTCGCTATTTGAAAGTGCCGACCTTTCCAGAGCAACATTCATGACGATTAGACCGTCCTGGTTCACTCTCGGCGTGATATCCATAATCAAACCAACATCTTCTTCCACGACTCCTGTCTGGAAACCTGCAGCATTGGATGTTGTATTCGCGATACGTGGAACCGTCTGGCCAACTTGAATACGAGCTGGTTGCCCATCAAGAGTCATGATTTGTGGACGACTCAGAACTTGCATCCGTTTCGCGTCTTGTAGGGTCCTCAACAAAATATTTACCGAGTCACTCGCAGCGGATAATGCTAAGCCACCGTAACCAAACTCTCCAAGGCCACTTAAGCCAAACGAAGAACTCCCTTGACTACCAATACTGTTTCGAGTGGCCAATGATGCCGGTGAACTTGAGTTACCCAAGGGTTGACCGGCAAAGTCAAAGCCTGGTGTTTGAATGCCTCCAGCTGCTACACTGCGATCAAACAGCAAGGAGTCCTGCAAGCCAAGCTCAGCCCCCCACGTGAAGCCATCGTCCAAGGAAACTTCCGCAATAAGCACTTGCACCATCACCATCGGAGGGCGACGATCCAAAGACTCGATCACACTGCGGATAGTCTGGTAGTAGCGAGGTGAAGCACTAATCACCAAACTATTGGTCGCTGCTTCTGGCACTACGATGATTTCGCGATCAAACTGCTCGGTTCGCGTAATCGATTGGTTGAACAACAAAGTTTGCTGAACAATCTGCCTCTGCGTGGTGAGGAAGTTATTCAAAGCTGTAGCAACATCTTCAGCTGCAGCGTTTCGTAACCAAATCACTTCTGTGATTCGATCCTCAACACCTTCTTCATCCAATCGCAATAACAACACTTCAATCACTTCCAAGTCCGACGCAGACCCCGAAGCAATAACACTATTGGTTCGAGTATCCACCGAAACTCGCAATGAAATGAGGCTGCTTTCTCCACCCGTCGTTAGACCTTGGTTCTGCAACTGTGCCCCTAGTCCAAACAGTCCACCGGTGTTACCAGCCCCAGCTGTAACGGGCAAACCAAAGAGCTGTTGCACTACCGTTGCCAAACTGGTGGCGTCACCATTTTTGATCGTAAACACTTTGATGGCGGCTTCTGCACCAGGCAATTGATCGAGCTGTTCGATCAATGTTGCGATCAGAGCCATACTCTTGGCTGGAGCTCGCACCACAATCGTATTGTTGGCCGCATTGGCAGTAACTACCACACCGGCGAGAATCCCTGAATCGATCGTTTCACCACCACTTCCATCGGTAGTGATCATCGTGATCTTGGAACTGATAGGCGTGGCACGACCTGCAGTCGCTGCACCGCCACCACCCTGAGCAAAGTTCTGGCCTGCTGCAGCTTGACCACTGATGGCAGCCTGCAAGACCGGCTCTAGTTCGGTAGCGATCGAATTCCTGAGCTGGAAAACTCGCATTTCGTTCTGCGCCGTTGTGCTTTCAACATCGATATCCTCGATTAACTTCGAGACTTCCAGCATATCGCGCGGGCTAGCTTGGATAATCAACGAGTTGGTTCGAAAGTCGGCCGTTACCTTTACACGAACTCCCAACGCCGTACGCTCGGTATCAGCACTTCCGGGACGCTCGACGAAGAAGTTTCTTACGGTGGTTTCTGCATCAACGGCCGACGCATTGAGCAACCGGAACACCTTGAGCTGAGAACTTGGATCCAAAGGCTGATCCAGCTTATCAAGTAGTTCTTTCAAGCCCACAATGGCTTCTTTGCGGCCAATCAACAACAATGCGTTAGGCTGTCCAAGTGGAGTGATACTTACTGTACCCGTCCTGGATGCCAGCACTTGTTGATAGAGATCACGAACCAATGTGCCTAAGGCAACACTATCGGCGTGCTTAAGCGTCAATACTTCAATTTCAGGTTTGGTCTGGTCGCTTTGTTGTTTGATCTGATCGATAACTTCCAGAACCCGCTGAACGTCGCGTTTGTTACCTTTGACGATAACAATTCCCAACTCATTCACGAATTCCAATTGTACGTTGCCAAACAAACCCGATTGTGCGTTGAGCGTATCCAAAGTCCCAATCGCTGTCGCAGGATCTTCGGGTTGCTGAAACTGCGGTTGACTCAACATCGCTTCCGCATTCTCTTCCTCTTCCTGCCCATTCTGCTGCTGCGATGCAAAGCTGACCAAACGCATTGCACGCTTGACGCTTTCAGGTTCAGCCGGGCCGAGATTGAGAATATGAGTCGCAGGTGCGCCGGACTTTTGAGCTTGATCCAAAGCCTCGACCACTTGCATCCAACCTGCCACGGCTGGGATGCTGCCTTGTAAATTGACTTGGTTTAGCCGACGGTCGACCTGAAGAATATCTTGAAGTCCCGTTGGGCTTGGGATTCGGAATTGTGCCAACTCACCGTTTCGTTCGGTATTGACGGTCACTTTCGGCCCGGCAACGGTGCGAATCGCATCTTCGAACTCACGCCAAGTCAGGTTTTTGAGTGCATAGCTGTTTTGAGTGTAGGCATCGGGTCGCACCCCACCGAATTTGTTTAGGCCAAGTTGCGATGCTTCCTGTCGCAACTGCTGCATTTTTCCCGCAACTTGAGCTTGGACGGAACTTGGTGCCATCACCATCAGCCGTCCGGATTGCGGTTCCGTGCTCACGCGAACTCGAGGATTTGACGCGAAATCGAGCTGAAGCCTTGCAGCGACTGCAGCCACTATATCAGGTGGTAGGTCATAGAACTGTAGACGAGATGCATCATTGTCCACTTGAATGGAAACAGCCCCAGTAGTGGCATTTCCATTATATTGCGGAAGCTGTTGCGACATCGCGACAGCCGCCACGTTGACCAACAAAAGGGACTGAAGAATGCTGCGAAATGTAGTTTTCACCGTACGGGCCCTTCCATGGCACCTGAATCAAATCGATTCTCCCCCTGTCGCATCTCTTCGACAGCACCGGCGGAAAATCGGGACGTACCTCTACCACCCCTATATTCGTCAAGGTCACCTCAGCCACTACAGCAATGTCTCGTCACTTTCGTTAAAAACGTCAAAGTTTACCAAATACCACTTCTGGGTGTGCAACTCGCGAGTTTACGCCAAAATCCGTACACCAATTAAGTGCAACAATGTGAGAAAACTGAGTACACTAAAGGAGTTGCGGTCGCTCTATGGTTAGTACAGCCCTGCACGACAGGTCCCCTCAATTGGTTAAGAATGCTATGGCTAGCAAATTAAAAAACTATTTTTGTTTTCTAACAGCGTCGCTGCTTTGGCTGTCGTGCTCCACGTTGAGCTGGTCGGCGCCACAGGAAGACACCACCGAAAAAGAAGAAGCAGTTAGTGGGGTCAGCGAAAATTCGCCGATCGCTTTCATTAATGCAGAAATTACTAAAGCTTGGGCTGATCATGGTGTGAAACCATCGCCAGTCGAAGAGGACAGCAAATGGTGTCGACGCGTGTTTCTGGATGTGCTGGGGCGAATCCCAAGTATCACAGAACTAGATACTTTCGTGAAAGATAAATCGAAAGACAAACGAGAGAAGCTAGTAGACAAGCTGCTGAACGATCCTGCTTACACAGAAGAGTACGCCGCGAACTGGAGTACGATTTGGACCAATGTGTTAATTGGCCGTAATGGTGGGATGGAAGATGACACCCTCATCAGCCGCGATGGGATGATGAAGTACCTTCGCGACTCTTTTGCACGTAACAAGCCCTACGACCGGATGGTTTACGAGTTGGTCACAGCCACAGGTAGCACCAAACCGGGCACGGACAACTTTAATGGAGCCACCAACTTCTTGGTGATGAAAGTCAACGAAGAGATGGCGGTCCAGGCTACGGCATCCGTGTCAAAAACCTTTTTGGGACTTCAGGTTCAATGTACACAGTGCCACAACCATCCGTTCAATCAATGGAAACAGCAGAAGTTCTGGGAGTTCAATGCGTTCTTTCGGCAAACGCGTGCACTGCGAAGATTTGTTCCCGGTGGTCGGGATATCGACCATGCCGAACTTATCGACCAAGACTTTGCTGGCGAAGGTGGACAACCAAGCGAAGCTGAAATCTTTTATCAGCTTCGTAATGGACTTACCAAAGTAGCCTTTCCTGTGTTTGTCGATGGAACCGAAATTGGAAAGAGTGGTTATGTCACTGAAGTCAACCGTCGTCTTGAACTCGGAAAACTTGTTCTCCAAAGCGAGTTTCTGCCCAAGATGGCCGTGAATCGTATGTGGGCCCACTTCATGGGTTACGGCTTTACTCGTCCCATCGATGACTTAGGCCCGCACAACCCTTCGTCTCATCCAGAGTTACTGGAACAGCTTGGACAAGAATTCAAGAAGGCCAGCTACGACAACAAGACGCTCATTAAGTGGATAGTGCTATCGCAACCTTATCAGTTGAGCAGCCGTAGCATGAAAGATAATGAAAAGGACGATCCCGCATCGGGCGAGACTCCAAAGTTCACCCACTTCTACACTAGACAGATGCAAGCTGAAGAGCTTTATCAATCGTTGGTTGTGGTAGCTGGCACGAATGCCTCGCGTGGAAACTTGGACCAGCAACAGCGACAACGTGACATGTGGTTACGCCAATTCATCATCGCCTTTGGCACCGACGAAGGTGACGAGGCGACAACCTTTAATGGGACGATTCCTCAGGCGTTGATGATGTTCAACGGTGAGTTGGTCCAACAGGCGACTTCGTTAGAAAAAGGCAGCTGGTTGAAGCAACTCGCTGACTCTCCAACGAAGAATCAAGAGAAAGTCAACCAATTGTTCCTCGTAGGCTTAGCTCGAAAGGCACGAGCAGAAGAGCTTGCCGTTTCGGTCAAGCTCTTGCAGGCACGCGAAGGAAAAGTGGATGAAATGTTGCAGGATATGTGGTGGGCGATTTTGAATAGTAACGAGTTTATCATCAATCATTGAGAAGCGTGGAGCAAAGTTCATGGTACCTTCTTTTCTAACTCCTTCGGGAATGACACGTCGCCACTTCATGAAGCACCTCGCTGGCGCTTCTGCGATGCTTGGCTCTTCGCTTGCACTCGGACATTCGCTTCGAGTTCACGCTGATGAATTGAAGAAATCTAAGAAATCAGCCATTTTGTTGTGGATGGGTGGCGGACCTTCCACCATGGACTTGTGGGACCTTAAGCCAGGTGCAATCACCGGCGGTCCTTTCCAACAGATCAAAACCACAGGCGATGTACAGATCTCTGAGCATCTACCGATGATGGCTCAACAGATGCATCATATGGCCATTGTGCGTTCGATGAGCACACGTGAAGCTGACCATAACCGTGGTCGCTATTACATGCACACCGGCTATGTCCCAAATCCAAACGTTGAATATCCAAGCTACGGTTCGGTATTGGCTCACGAGTTAATGCATCAACGACCCGAACTCGAAATCCCACCATTCATCTCGGTTGGTGGAGCAAGTGAAGGTCCTGGTTTCCTAGGAATGGCTTGGGCTCCATTTACCGTGAGCAGCAATGGTCGCATTCGAAACCTCGAAATGCAGTTGAATGAAAAGCGATTGATTCAACGTATGGCTGCTTTGGACCTCATCGAAACAGGCTTTATTTCGCAACAGCGTGGAACGGCCTCAGAAGATCATCGCAAGGTATTGAAGAAGACCTTGGATTTGATGACTAGTGCTCAGATGCAAGCCTTCCGTGTTGAACAAGAACCTGAAGCGGTTCAAGAACGTTATGGCAAGAACAACTTCGGTCAAGGCTGCTTGATGGCTCGCCGGTTAGTTGAATCGGGTGTTCCATTTGTAGAAGTGGACCTCGGTGGCTGGGATAACCATGCAGACATCTTCAATACACTCAAAGACGATCGATTGCCTGTAATGGATCGGGCTATGAGCGCTTTGGTCGAAGACCTCGCACAACGCGAATTGCTCGAAGATACTGCCATCATTTGGATGGGCGAATTCAGTCGTACTCCTAACATCAACGCTGACACCGGTCGCGATCACTGGGCTCGTGCTTGGAGTGTTGTTGTGGGTGGCGCGGGAATCAAGGGTGGTATCTCCGTCGGTGCAACCAATGAAGACGGTACCTCAGTGATCACTGAACCCTATTCGTCCGAAGACTTAATGGCTACTGTCTGCAAGGCACTTGGCATCTCGCTGGAAACAACCTACACCAGCAAGAACGGAAGACCGATGAAGATTGCCAACAGCGGTAAGATTATCGAAGGACTATTGGCTTAAACGCTTATTGGTTCGGATGGGTTTAATGTCTGATTTCCCTCCCACGCAAGTGGCTGGTTCGTCTATGGAAGAACCCGGTGACAGCCAGCCACAGGGAGGTGTCAGCCCGTTGAACCACGACGACAGTACTACAGATAACACGAATTCCGGCAACCTGGATTTAGTATCGCTTGTACGCCAACATCAAGTTGGACTTTGGCGTTACCTACGTGCCCTCGGATGCGACTCGGCCACGGCAGAAGATCTCATACAGGAAACTTTCCTGCGGGTTTTCTGTCGTCCATTTGAACACCGAAATGACGCAGCCACTGGAGCATACCTGCGCCGCGTTGCCCACAATTTGTTTATTTCCCAAAGACGACGAGCCAGCAAAGTCTCGGTCACAGAACGAGCCTCTGATCTTGAAGATGCTTGGACGAGGTGGGCGGGATTTGATAACGGCGACGGAACTGTTGAAGCCTTGCGTGAGTGTATGGGGCGACTTACCGAGCGAGCCCAATTGGCTCTGCGGAAACGATTCGCTGATGATATCAGCCGAACGGAAATCGGGTCTGAACTGGGCATATCCGAACATGGAGCAAAGAACTTGATGCAACGAGCGAAAGCTCAATTGCGTGAGTGTTTGGAAAGCAAATTAAAATGAATGACAATTGGTCCGATCAAATACTCGATAGTTTCTTGGATGAGATCATCTCGGGAGATGTACCTCCCGATTTGAGCGATCGGATTTTGTCCCAGTTAGCTCAACGTCAGAAAGAATCAAATCACTCCGCTATTCCACTTCCCGAAGTCCCTAACGATTCAGATTCAGATCGATCTTGGTGGCAACAAGTTGTGCATCTTCCACCGGTTGAAGCGGCGGAGCCTAAGAGACTGAGCGCAAGCCCTTCTGCATTGGTCACAAATTCGAATTCGAGCCTTAAACGGGTTGATGTAGCCGCGGCAACAGAGAAAAAACAACGTCATCTATTGGCGTTGTCATTAGGGATCGTTGCCTGCGTAGCAGCAATCGTTTCTCTGGTAAGCGCATTTCCTGAGCTATATCGCTCCAGTCCAACGATCGCTCAACAGACTCCTCCCAAACCGCCACAGCGAGAAGGCAATACGCCAAAGCTGGCAGGCTCTGAAAGTGGCGCCGCTACCAAAGAATCACCTCCCCCTGCTGCCCCCCCAAAAGCCGCCTTGCCGAGTCCGGAACGCCTGGATATCAACGGCCTACCCTTTGCGGTTGTAGAGCCAGATGCTATGCCGACCTTACCATCGGAAAGCGCATTGCCTGAAAACGAAATTGCGATGTCCGACGCAGATATTGTTTCGGAAATCAATGGAGCATTTGGAGCTTTATGGGACCAATACAAAGTAAAGCCTGCAGCTTCAGTCGATGACAAAGAATGGCTCGAACGCACTGCGGCCGTTTTGCTCAATACAACTCCATCTTCTTCGCAAATCGAACTCTTCAAACAAACAGATGATCCCAACAAAAGAGGCTATTTGCTCCAGCAGGCCACATCCAGCGAAAGGTTTTCGCGGTACTTTGCCAAACAACTCGTGACCCTGCTGGTCCCAACTGAAAAGGAAGATACTGCTCGCTGGAGGGAAGAATTCGAAATATGGTTAACGCAGAATATTGCGCAACGCACTCCATACAATGAAGTTGTCTACAAAATGTTGACAGCAACTCCCGTGCGAAAGCCAAGCGGCTCGGAGACCGTTAGTCGTCCCGAAAGCTATTGGCTGACTGAGCTGCAAGACCCTCAGGGACATCGAGTCGCACAACGCGTAGGCTCGCTTTGGCTCAATCAGTCATTGCAATGCAGCCAATGCCATGACCAAGGTGATGCAACAGAAACGTCACAAGCAAGCTATTGGTCTATGTTGGCGGCACTTAACTTGGGAGACAAACCAGAGTA